>JBKEBE010000084.1:0-16075 GCA_047973025.1 Paludibacteraceae bacterium | reverse complement strand
TTTGGGCTAAGACAACCCCAAATTCTCTCTCTACTAATTCTCTCACGCACTTGCGTGTCCATAGCGCAAAATCCAACTTGTATTGCTCCGGCATTTTATCGGCTATCATCTTTTGAATGGCTTGTTCTTGGTACGGACTCAACAACTTTCTGTCTTCGGATACAGCCCCTTTCTTCTTTGCCTTTAAGCCTTTAAGCCCCGCTTGTTGATAGCTCTTCCACCAAGAAGAGACGGTACCCGGTTTTACGCCGACCAACAGTGCTACTTCTCCCTTTTTTTTTACCTGATTTTATCAGTTCAATCGATCGCTTGCGAAATACAAAACGGGTGGATTCGTCTAAGGTGCGAAAATCTATTTTTTCCATACACAAAGATACAAAATAATTCCGATATTATAACGTCAGGTTAATAAGAATGAATCTATTGACATCAACATAGTAAGTCAGTTATTTTATCTCTTCAGCAGGAAAATGAATATCCCTTGCCACCCAATGAGTACTATATCTTTTCAATCGCTCCAAGAAATCGGTATAATCACCCGCTCCTGACCAAGCGATCTCCGAAGCGGCCGCAATGCGAGGGAAGGTTTGATACTCTACATGTCTATGAGTAGGTTGCCATTCGTTCCACATTTGCACGCCGATACCTATGATATTTTTCTCATACTCCTTCTCCAATCCTTGTGGAATAGGTGAAAACTGGTACATATGCTTCAGTGGTGATTTCTCATAATCATAATCAAGATAAGTATCCGTATGCAGAGAGTTTACAATCTGATAACCTTTCTGTGCCGCCTCTGTAATCAGTTCCACTTCACCTCTCCAGAAATGGATAATTGTTTTTTTCGACAAGGCAGTGCCTATCCGACCGTAGTCTTCCGTATTTTCGAAGTTGTGCACATTCTGCCCCATTATCTCATTCCAGCCCATCATACGCTTCCCCTTTCCTGCCAGATAATTGGACATATCATTCGTAAATTTAATCTGCGCGTCAGCGGGGCTGTTCAATCCATTTTTCTTCATATAGTCTCTCATCTCCGCCGAAGCACTCCAGGTAGCGAAAAGAACTTCGTCGCCTCCTACGTGTATCACCTCAGAAGGAAACAATTCGCATACTTCATCCAATACCTCTTGCAAGAAAGCAATTACCTTCGGAGAAGCGATATTATAACTGTCTTTGTGTTTCCCAAATACAGCCGGCACTTCCGTTATCTCGCCAAGAATTCCTAGCCAAGGATAAGCGGCAATAGCGGCACAAGCATGCCCCGGCATTTCTATTTCGGGAATCACTTGTATGTGGCGCACACGAGCATATTCGATAATCTCTTTGATCTCATCCTGTGTGTAAAATCCACCATGAGGTTTTCCCAAGCGCTTGCCGCTGTCCCATGTTTCAATCTCAGTATCTTTACGAAACCCTCCTACTTCCGTTAATTTTGGATATTTCTTTATCTCAATTCGCCACCCCGCATCATCGGTGAGATGCCAGTGAAATTTATTTATTTTCAACGCTGCCAATTCGTCCAACATCTTCTTAACAAACTCCTTTCCGTAAAAATGCCGAGCCTCATCTAAAAGATACGAACGCCATCCGAAATTAGGATAATCACTTATTTGTACTTGCGGCAACATGAATACTCCATTATCTATCTTCATCAATTGCCTCAACGTTTGAATACCATAAAAACAACCTTGGGGGAGATTCGCTTTAATCACTATCTCCGATTTACCAATAGATAGTTCATACGCTTCCGGATGATCATTTGCTATCTTATCCAACATCAATGAGATTGGCATTTTATCTTGCGCTTCTTCCTCACCCTTACAGAGATTACTATTCCATTCACCAACCAATACCCCCAAATAATCAGCTGTTTCGTTTAGCTTTTCATCGGCTATTTCAATCTTGAAGCCAGACTCCACATTAAATCCCATTTTATTGCCTTCTATGTTTTGAGGTTTCGGCAATAGCTTCACTTCTTGCGGAACGCATCCGGCAAATACCAACAATAAGATTGCAAGTAACCATATATATTTTACACTCTTATACATAAAAAAACAGGTTGAATTAATATCTACTTTCATTTGATTAAACTTACTTCACGTAATACAGCTTTTTTAATGAACTATCCAAGTATTGTTTCGTCAGTTCGTCCGAATCACCATATTTCTCTCGGAGTAGCTCCAAGCGTAAGTGAAGTTCTTTCTTTACATCCGTATAGCTTGTATCCTCATACACATTACGCATCTCACTAGGATCTTTTTTCAGATCATACATTTCCCACTCATCCACATCATGGTAAAAATGGATTAATTTATAACGCTCTGTAGTAATTCCGTAATGACGTTTCACCATATGCCAGCTCGGATATTCATAATAATGATAATAATGCTCCCGTCGCCAGTCTTCTGGCGTTTCTCCTTCAAGTAAAGGCACTAAACTCTTTCCCTGTACATCTTCCGGTACGTTCACCCCCGCAGCGTCAAGAAACGTTGCGGCAAAGTCTAAGTTAGACACTAAATCAGCATTCACAGAACCAGGTTTAGTCACTCCCGGCCATTTGATAAGCAACGGTGTCCGCAACGATTCCTCGTACATAAAACGCTTATCAAACCATCCATGCTCACCTAAATAAAAACCTTGATCGGACGAGTAAACCACAATCGTATTCTCCTCCAAGCCCACTTCTTTCAGATACTCCATTATCGCTCCCACGCTTTTATCTACAGAAGCGATACAGGCCAGATAATCCTGCAAATAACGTTGGTACTTCCAGCGAACCAAGTCCTTTCCTTGAAGTTTCTTTGCCTTAAAGTCGCCAATAATCGGATTGTACACTTCATCCCACGCTTTCATTTGTTTCGCGTTCATCCGGGTGATGACACCGCTCTTCTCATTCTCGAATATTTTCAAATCTTCCGCCAATCGCATGGTTTTTTCGATGCTCATATCCTGCTCTTCTGCCGCAGATCCGCGGTGGCTGTAATCGTCAAATAAATTGGATGGTTCGGGAAAGGTAACGTCTTTATAAAGTGTAAGTTCATTAGGTCCGGGCTCCCACTCGCGGTGTGGAGCCTTATGCTGTACCATAAGCATGAACGGTTTGTCGTTCTTTTTAGCTTTTGAAATCCAGTTTTTTGCTTTATCGGTGATGAGCTCGGTTACATATCCGGATTCGGTATGTGTGCCGGTTTCTGTTAAAAAGTCAGGGTTGTAATAAGCACCTTGACCGGACAGAATTTCCCAGTAGTCAAAGCCGGTTGGAGTCGATTCCAAATGCCATTTTCCGACAATTCCGGTCTGATAACCGTTGCCTTGCAAAAGTTTCGGAAAAGTTTGTTGCGAGCCATCGAATACTGCTCCTCCTTCGTTGACAGGGAATTCGTTCAGATGGCTATATTTTCCGGTAAGAATAACCGCACGCGATGGCCCTGATATGGAATTAGTCACCAGGCAGCGGTCAAAGCGCATTCCTTCTTCCGCTATTTTATCGATATTGGGCGTAGGAGCGTAATCTTTCAGGATGCCTCCATAGGCGCTAATGGCTTGGTAAGCATGATCATCGCTAAAAATAAAGATGATGTTCGGTCTTTTGTTTTTTTTCTTGAAAGTGCAACTGCCAAATAGAACTACCGCTGCAATTAGCGGAATAGTTGTTCGTTTTAGATTCATGGTAAGGTTGTATTTCGATTTGTTTCGTTTTAGTAAAATAATTCTTTTTCACTACTTAGGCAAGAATCGGTAAATTTATAGATGAAACTGGTTAGGATTTTATTTTTATATTTTCAACGAATACCCATTCACCCCTGATTTTTTTCTCCTTTTCTATGGCTAAAGTAATGTCTTTTGAATCGTTTGCTCGTGTGTTAATGATAGCCACGGCCAATTTATAACTTCCTTTTCTGACTTCGGAAGTATCAAAAGTATCCGACGCACTAATTTTTTTTTCTCCAACCAATTCACTCACTTCTATTTTATCTGACAACCATTGTTTTACCACGTTATCATGCTTATCGAACAGGGCAAAAGCGACTTTATATTTGTATCCTAAATTCTTATTGTTGTTGGGTAAAACTCCTACCGACACATTAGTCCATGTGTGTTCTACATTCAGTTTGCCTTTTTTCGGATTAATACGGACGGATAGTGGTAAAATACGGTATCCGCCATGACGTAAAAATTTTTTTGCCGGCTCCCGGGCTTCTTCCATGTACCGTTTTGTTTCATCTACAGTACGCATATCCAAGTAGTTTGCATGGGTTTTCAGTGCCAGGTCAACTACGTCCGCGTAATATTCTGCCCATGAATCCCATATTTTTTTCCCTTCTTCCTTTATGTGGTAACTTATATCGTTTTTCCCCCAGTAACAGGCTTCCGCAATAATCGGTGTAGCCGGAAAGTGCTTCTGTAAAGCAATTTGATCTTCCTCGGGAAACCACTTACTGGCATATCCATCCCTGCGGGATGTAAATTTTAGTTCATCATAGACTACGCTTTCCTGAATAGAATCTCTCACTCCGAAGTTTATAACATTTATTACTTTGTCAAAGGATTTAGCGTAAGCTCGTACAACGCGATCGTGAACTTCGTATTTCTTTTCTGGATCTTTGTACTTTATGTTATGTTCTTCGCCCCACCAGCCGAGACCGTTACTGTCCACATAATCAACAAGCGTCGGATCGTTAAATTTTTTTCCAAACGCTTCGATGAATTTCAGGTATTTCTCCATGAAAAAGCCATCATCCGGATAGGGCGTCTGTTTTCCCCAATGCTCATAGGTGTCGCAACCGTCCAATACATATCGTGGTGTACCGGTATGTACAAAAGCCCTGAACGCGAGTCTTAGATTTCTATCCAAAGCTCCCTGCACAAGGTTGATGAATATGGAATCATGCTCCCAGGCGTATCGCCCTTCTTCCGGCTCCAGTTCGTCCCATTTCCAACGGATGTAGAAAACCCCGGCATATGCTTCTGCCGCTTTATCTTGAAGTAACCAATATTGTTTTCCGTCCGTATGCCGATTTCTGCTTTCCGTATAGAGCGCCCAGCCCATGTATGGATTTTTCAGATTACCGATTGTGTCCGGTTCGAAATGTACGGTTTGTACTTTATTTGTTGCCTGTACCTGTACAAACAAAAACAAACAAATACCAAACAGACGTATGAACTTTTTCATTTTTCTTGCTATTAATTGACAAAATATGGATAATGTTATAATTCTCTTTTTCAAAAGGAGAAGTCTTTTGGACTGAATAATCTGCGAAAATTAGTAGCGTATTCTCTTTTATGTCCCAATAAACTTATTCCAACTGATAATTCTCTGCTTATTTGCCTAAATTAAGTGTGGCTAAGTGCACCCATTCGCCGGTTATTAAATGAGCATCCGTAATGGATAATTTAATGTCTTTTGAATCGTTTTCCAAGGTATTGATGATGGCGATGCCTAATTGATAAGTTTTACTTTGTCGGACAATTATATCTGAAATATCAAGCTCGTCTATGGCTGTTATCACTTTTTGATTTACCAACTCGCTGACTTCGATTTTTTCCGAAATCCATTTCTTTACCGGAAGATCGTTTTCGTCAAACAACGCGAAAGCCACTTTGTATTTATGCCTCAGGTGAACATTATTGTTGGGAAGGACTCCGACACCGGTATTCAACCAAGTATGTTTCAGTGTCATCTTATTTGAATCAATGGTACATTCCACACTTTTGGGATAAATCCGGTATCCTCCTTTTTCAAGAAATTTTTTCACTTCGCTTTTAGCTCCGGACAAGTACCGCGCTGTCTCAATGTCTGTCCTTAAATCCAGATAATTGGCTTTTGTTTTCAGTGCAAGTTCTACCACATCCTTGTAATAGATGGGCCAACTGCTCCATTTCCCATTTTCGACGGTACTAATCGTTGTGCCTCCCCAGTAGCAGGCTTCGGCAATAATAGGCGTTTGGGGAAAACGCGCCATGAGCTGATTTTGCTGGGATACCGGAAAATAAGAACTTGCATATCCATCCCTACGCGATGTGAATCCAAGTTCATCGTAAACAACGGCTTCCTGCTTGCTATCGCGAACGCCAAAGTTGATCACATTGATTACTTTATCAAAAGCTTGCGCGTAAGCTCTTACTATGCGGTCATGACTGTCGTATTTTTTGGATGCGTCTTTGTACTGGATGTTATGCTCTTCGCCCCACCACCCCAGACCGTAGCTATCTACGTAATCAACGATAGTGGGATCGTTAAATTTTGCACCAAAAGCCTTTATGAATTTCACATACTTTTCGAGAAAAAATTCGTCATCGGCGTACGGGGTTTTGTTGGCGGGAAGCACATCGTAGGTTTGCGCTCCATCCAAAACGTATTGCGGTGTTGCCGATTTGATGTTGTCCCTGCCGTCTATGTATATTCTGAACGCCAATCGCAGATTCCGATCCAACGCACCTTGAATAAGTCCCTTAAAATCGTCGTTGTACTCCCATGCGTATTTTCCTTCTTCGGGTTCCAGATCGGACCATCTCCATCGGATATAGTACACACCGGCATATTTTTGAGCAGCTTCGTCCTGTAAATACCAATATGTGTTGGGTTTGTCGGTATTTTTTCCGCCTTCGGAGTAAAGTGTCCAACCCATGTATGGATTTTTAAGGTTACTTACCGAGTCCGGCTTAAAATTAACTACAAATGTAGTATCTGCCGTATTTTTATCAATCGGAACGACTTCTTGTTTACAGGAGACTGCCGTAATCAGAAGGGTACCGAGAAACGCTATTTTTAAATATCTTCTTTTCATCGTAAAATTAAAGATTAAAGTATGAGTATTCATAAAAAAAGGAACAACCATACTGCTATGTTATTAATCATATCCAGTTCAAATAGGTAACTGAACGTTAGTTACTTGTTTAAGCCTGATTTTGTAAATATTGTAAAACGTAAGAAACGTTAATGAGCAATCAAAACTTTACGTACCGTATCTTCTCCTAAGTAATTTATGTGAACAAAGTACATGCTCGCCGGCAGATCGGAAACATTTAATTTTGTTCCGTAAGCCGATTTGAGAAGACTTCCCGCAAGATTGTAAATTTTCACACCCACATCATTCGCATTCAAAGTCTGACTGCCACTTTCTATGCGGAGATACTTGTTGACAATAGTAGCACTTAATTCAAGCTCGGCTTTTGAATGCTCAACATTGGTGTTGACAGTTTCGAACAGAAGGTCAAAATCATAAGTAGTTCCGGCAAGAACAGCACCACAGACAGGGATATCCGGTGTTTGAACCGCACTGGCCCACGAGTCCTTATACCTAAATCTCATACGTGTATTACCCAATGTTACCGTTTCAGGGATAGATATTGGTAATGTTATAGATCGTACTGTACTCGTATTATCAGCACTTGGACCTACATTTCCAATAATCGTAATTAGTTCACTTGCATCTTCAAAATCTCCATCACCGTTAAAGTCAATCCAACATCCGAAAATGGAATAAAGTGTTCCGCTCGTAGGAAAATTATTTTCAATATTCAACGTTAAAGTTTGACCCGGACTTAATTTCAAAACTTGGGACTGATCGTGCAGATAGCCGGCTCCCGCAGCAGGATATGTTCCATTTGTTATACCAATGTTCTGATTTGCCCCTGTTGTTGAGAGTACTTTAATAAAATAAAGTTTTTTAGCCCACTGAGCATCTGTGGCTGAATTTGTCGCGGCACAATACGTTTGTGCCTGTAAATTGTCTAAATTAAGTGTGGCTAAGTGAACCCATTCGCCGGTTATTAAACGAGCATCCTTTATGGACAGTTTAATGTCTTTCGAATCGTTTCCCAAGGTATTGATGATGGCGATACCTAATTGATAAGTTTTGCTTTGTCGGGCAATTATATCTGAAATATCGAGCTCGTCGATGGCTGTTATCACTTTTTGATTTACCAACTCGCTGACTTCGATTTTTTCCGAAATCCATTTCTTTACCGGAAGATCGTTTTCGTCAAACAACGCGAAAGCCACTTTGTATTTATTCCTCAGATGAACATTATTGTTGGGAAGGACTCCGACACCGGTATTCAACCACGTGTGTTTCAGTGTCATCTTATTTGTATTGATGGAACACTCCACGCTTTTGGGATAAATCCGATAACCGCCTTTTTCAAGAAATCTTTCCACTTCGCTCCTTGCCCCGGAGAGGTACCTCGCTGTCTCCGTATCGGTACGCAAATCCAAATAATTCGCCTTCGTCTTCAAGGCAAGCGATACCACGTCCTTGTAATAGATGGGCCAGCTACTCCATTTCCCGTTTTCAACGCTACTGATAGTGGTTCCGCCCCAATAACAGGCTTCAGCTATAATCGGTGTTTGTGGGAAACGCGCCATTAGCTGGTTTTGCTGGGTTACCGGAAAATAAGAACTCGCGTACCCGTCCCTGCGAGAAGTGAATCCAAGCTCATCGTAAACGACAGCTTCCTGCTTACTGTCGCGCACACCAAAATTGATTACGTTGATTACCTTATCAAAAGCTTCGGCATAAGCACGTACTATGCGGTTGTGGCTGTCGTATTTTTTAGCGGGGTTTTTGTACACGATATTATGCTCTTCACCCCACCAACCCAAACCGTAACTGTCAACATAGTCCACGATTTTGGGGTCATTGAACTTTGCGCCGAAGGCTTTTATAAACTTGATGTACTTTTCGATAAAAAATTCGTCATCGGCATACGGGGTTTTGTTGGCGGGAAGCACATCGTAGGTTTGTGCACCATCCAGTACATACTGCGGTGTTGCCGATTTCAGGTTGTCCCTGCCGTCTATGTAAATTCTGAACGCCAATCGCAGATTCCGATCCAACGCACCTTGTATAAGTCCCTTAAAATCGTCGTTGTACTCCCATGCGTATTTTCCTTCTTCGGGTTCCAGATCGGACCATCTCCATCGGATATAGTACACACCGGCATATTTTTGAGCAGCTTCGTTTTGTAGATACCAATAGGTACTGGGCTTGTCCGTTTTTTGCCCGCCTTCGGAATAAAGCGTCCACCCCATGTATGGATTTTTAAGGTTACTTACCGAATCCGGCTTAAAGTTAACTACAAAAGTGGTAACCGATTTATTAACTTTATCAATCGGAGCGATCTCTTGTGTCCAAGATACTGTCAATATCAGAAGCGCACCGAAAAACACTATTTGTGTATATATTATTTTCATCGTAATACAATAGACCAAAGGGCTGTGAATTGTCAAAAAAATTGATTTCGTGCTATAATTAGTTGTCAAGTCTCACAACGTTGTGAAACTTGACAACTAATCATTTAATCAATAAGCAGTTTTTTGCTGGTAGTTGTACCACTTTGCGTATTGACATGCAAAATATAAGTACCTGCAAGCATTCCGGAGGTATTAATCTGCAGTTCCTGAGAGAAGCCCGCTATTTCTTTTACCATCTTCCCCTTGATATCGTATAATTCTGCTCCCAAGGGTTCTTCGCAGGCTATTTTGACCATTCCTGTAGGACGATGGTGAACTATTTGTAAGCCAATCGTATTAAGCTCTTTGCTCGATGTATTCAGGTTACGCAAGTCGATTGTTTCAATGATTCCTTTATATTCTCCCGTTTTTCCGAAATAATGTAATTTTATTACCGCGTTGTTACCGTCAACGTGTAGCGAAGTAAAATGGTTGGTCAATCCATTATCAAAATTTGGCGGATTCGCCGGTTTATTGGTGCCTACAACAATGTGGTCGTAGATATTAGGACCAACCGATTCATTTACATCCATATAGTAAGCGGCACCTCCCTGCGTGATATAAGTAACCCCATCTTTAAAACCTCTTTCATAGACATGAGTATGCCCGCTAATGACTGCATTTACATTGTATTTAGCGGCTAAAGTGGGAATGTTGGATTTAACAACTGTTCTTTCAGCAACCTGCCATCTTTCATAAAACGGTGCACAATGTATGAAAATAAAGCGAAATCGCGCATTTTGTACATCGCTTCTTTGTAAAGTGGTTTCTAACCAAGCACCGGGTTGCAAATCTGCATTCATCCGTGTCCAGTCGATACTAATAAAAGCCACATTGGAATGCATCATCAGAAAACTACCACTAAAAGCGTTGGTATCAGAATTAACTTCAGCCGGAGAATCGAGGTACTGCCTAATCAAATCGCCACCTTTCCAATTTACATTTTCGGTTCCTACATCGTGATTACCAAGCGCCGAAAAGAAAGGAATGCGTGAACCTACACCCTGACATACATGAGGCAGAAAAACATTTGTCAAATCGCCTCGTATGCTCCCTGTGTTGCTAAGGTCGCCTGAGTTAAAACCAAAATCAACTCCTAAGTCGTTTACCATATAGTCTGCCATATATTTCCACGGAACTGCCTGATGGCTGTCGCTCCACATACCAACGGTAAATGAGGCGTTATCGTCATCCGTAAAGGTTTTAAAGGACAAGGTTTCTGATGTGAAACCATCAACACTTACCTCATAATAGTAAGTTGTATTGGGGGTTAAGCCGGACAATCTTGTTTTATGCACATAAGTATTGTAACCAATTGTTTGTTCCGTCGTGGAAATAGCCTCGTTGTCCAAAGATGTCGCTGTTGTACCATAAAGGACTGTAACTGCTTGGCTGATATCTGTTTCGCACATAATGGTCATAGCCGTAGTGGAAGCGTTTTGAAGATAAGGTGTGGTTAAGAAAGGACTTGGAGATCCATTACCATTGATTATGCTAACTTCTCCCGATGTTAACGCTTTGTCATAAAAGCTCACTCGTGATACTACTATGGGATTATCGTCGCCGTCATTGTCGGCAAATAATAATACATCTCCGGCAAGTCCAAAACGACCATCGATACTTTGCGGATTACCTGTCAGGATTTTTTCGCCATCAAGATAAAGCGAAAACTCGCTGCCGTTATCTACCACGACTACAAGTTGGTACCACCGATTGGCAGAAATAACGACATCACTATAACCAACATCTCCTAAACCAATACTATTGTTGTAAGGTCTCACAAATAAATCGCCATCGTTGCTATTAGACGAATTTGTTTGCAGGAACGAAATCCATTTTCCTACTTCGGGCACTTTAAAGTCGTATAAAATCGAGTATTTATTGATGTTTTTTTGACCGGAAGCGGGCGTCAAACCGTGGGTAAATTTATAGTAACTGCCCAACCCTATTTTGCTCGCGCCATCGCCTGCTTCACGACCTTCTGTCACTTCGTCCGTACCAACTAATGTCAAATCATTTCCAATGGTTGCCTTGGTTAAATCCGTGACATCATCAAAGAGCCATTCGGCATAGGGCGTTGGGGCTTGCCCGGTTGCCGCATTCATCATAAATACAGTAAAAAAGATAAAAAAAATACTTCGTAGAGTTGTTGTTGTGTTGTTCATCGTTTTTTGTCTTATCGTAAAATTAAAGATTCGCAAGTATGGAATACTCAATAGATTATATTATTAAAAGTTATAAATTTTTGGTTGTCAGTAAAAAAAGAAAATTTATTGTTTAAACTAATTTAAGCCTGATACTTAAATTCAATTGATAAATGTAACTTTGCCGACAGGATTTTATGGCAAATTTCGCCAGAGTAAGGGAGGGGCGGCTCTACTGTATTGTGAATTATTTTCGATTCGAATGAGTAGATAAAGGTTGTATGTCGTGGAAAAGAATTTTTTTAATATTTTAAAATTAGAACACAGAATATTTGAATTAGAAATGAGATTATTTTGAGCGTCTTTCGCCTTTTTTCTCGGTTGTTTAGCCCGCTAAACGCCTTCAAAAAAAGCAAAATCCATCTCAAAATAATACTCAAAAATCAAAATAATTCTTTTTCACTACTTAGACTTACCCAAGCCGGATACTTTAATGTGAAAAACGAAAGTTTTCTACTGTTTAGCGAACTACCAAAACTTTACGTACTGTATCTTCTCCTAAGTAATTTATATGAACAAAATACATGCTCGCCGGTAGATCGGAAACATTTAATTCTGTTCCATAAGCCGATTTGAGCATACTTCCTGCAAGATTGTAAATTTTCACACCCACATCATTCGCATTCAAAGTCTGACTGCCACTTTCGATACGTAGATACTTGTCAACGACAGTAGCGCTCAATTCAAGTTCTCCGGCTTTTGAATACTCGACATCTGTGTTGACAGTTTCGAATAGAAGGTCAAAATCATAAGTGGTCCCGGCAAGAACAGCACCACAGACAGGAATAGTCGGTGTTTGAACCGTACCGGCCCACGAGTCTTTATACCTAAATCTCATACGTGTATTACCCAATGTTACCGTTTCAGGGATAGAAATTGGTAATGTTATGTATCGTACTGTACTCGTATTATCAGCACTTGGACCTACATTTCCAATAATCGTAATTAGTTCACCTGCATCTTCAAAATCTCCATCACCGTTAAAGTCAATCCAACATCCGAAAATGGAATAAAGTGTTCCGCTGGCAGGAAAATTATTTTCAATATTCAACGTTAAAGTTTGACCCGGACTTAATTTCAAAACTTGGGACTGATCGTGTAGATAACCGGCTCCGGCTGCAGGATATGTTCCATTTGTTATACCAATGTTCTGATTTGCTCCTGTTGTTGAGAGTACCTTAATAAAATAAAGTTTTTTAGCCCACTGAGCTTCTGTGGCTGAATTTGTCGCTGCACAATACGTTTGCGCTTGTAAATTAATACCGACAATCGCTAATAAAAGAGTAAAAATTTGTTTTTTCATTTTTTAATTTGTTTTTAAAGTTAATACAATGGTTATTTTTGATTTAAATCGAATTATTACTCTCAAGGAACCATACGGGCTTGAAATTTTACTCTCATTTACCCGATATGATTTCCCGAGAAAACTAAAATTTTTTAGTTTGTCAAACAAACACTTCTTTTTGTACCTAAACTACCTATATCCCATTATTTTTTTCTACATACTCGTTCAGCGTTACTGTAAACGCTTCTTCCCCTTGTGCGGGAGCTTCTCCTACCCATTCCCAGTTTGCGTTTCTGAGCCACACATATACTCTGATATGTTCATTGGATACGGTTGTGGCAAATTGCGAGTAATCGAGATCGGGAACTTGGAAAACTTCGTTGTTGGTAAGCACCTGAGCTCGAGCGTATTTCAAATCCAATTTCCATTCCATGTAGGTATTGTCTCCGACAACTTTGGAAATCCATTCGATCCAACCGTCTTTTATCCAATCCCAACCGATTATTTTTTGCTCTGATCTCCAACCCCAGACGTGGAATCCGGCAATTTGTTGCATTCCGTCAGCGCCTCCTTTGCCATCTTTCAAGCGGGGGTTATTTGTATCACCTGTGCTGCTGTTGTAATCGAGATCCATAAATACCGCGTTTTTATTCGCGTTTGTGTATAAACTTTTGGTTCCCTGCATGAAGATGTAAACCGTTTCGTCTGTGGCGGCTATCTTTATTTTCTGCAAATCACCACCCAGCTTAATGTCTTCACGCCAAGGGATATTATCCCAATCGGCGAACGTTCCGTCAATGGTTACGTCTATTTCCGGTTTGGCTACGAGAATATTAATCTCTACCGTCTTAGACTTGCTATTCGTACTTCCTTTGTCATTAATCGCGGTTAAGATTACTTCGTAGCTGCCGGACGTTTCATAAACATGCACCGGGTCTTTTTCTGACGAAACTTTATTGTCGCCAAATTCCCATTCATAGGATACCGCGTTCTCCGATTTGTTGGTAAAAGTAACGTTCCCCGTATTTTCTTCGACGGTAAATTCAAAGTCGGCAACCGGTAATATCTCCGGTTCCGGTTCGTCTTTTCCACAAGAAGCAGTGATTAACACCGTTAACATGCCTATAAACAGGCTCTTCAAATAGATTTTTTTCATTTTCATTTTCATTTTCATTTTCATTTTTATTTAAAACTTAATAACTTGTGTATTAATTCATTGGTAATTATTCGTATCCTGTATTTTGCTTTAATACTCCTTTACTTTCAACAATGGCTTTGTTGGGTATCGGATACAGTACATGGTAAGATTTGGCGTTCTGTTGCGGATTTTTAGGTCTTACACTCCCCATTCGGGCAGGGTCGTTGGCATATTCGATAAATTTGTCGTGCCTGATCAAATCCTCTCTTCTATTCCCTTCGAAATACAATTCCCAGCCTCTTTCTTTCAGAATATGCTCTCTCAACGCTTGCTTGTCGGTAAAATCGGCTAATGCAATTGGTTTATCCGGTTCAAAAGCCCGTTTTCTTACCTCGTTGATTAGATCGATTGATGGCTGAGTAGGTCCGTTTTGTTCATTTAGCGATTCAGCCAATGCCAACAACACATCCGCGTAGCGGTAAACCACGTAATCCACACCTTGATTAACTCCTGTACCGGCGGGATCTTCAGAATATTTCAAGGGCATGGCGCCGTAAAATTGCGACTGCGCTCTTGTATCTACCACTTCGTCAAGTATGTTGGTGTAGTAACGTTCCAAACATTCCCGCCTTTTGTCGGCATCATCGAAGGTATCGTAAAACTGCCAGGGAACTTTGTATCCGTTCCAGCCTAAACTCGTGTACCCGTTTGGCGATTTCCAATCCGGAGGCAGTACATGGGCTCTGAAGTTATTGGCTACTCCTTCGGGAGTGGGTTGACAGGCTAAGGCAAAAATAATTTCGGAATTTCTTTCGTTATCGATAGACCAGATACTTTTGTAATCAAGCTGTAAATCATAGGTTTTCAAATCCCTAATTTTTTTGGCATATTTTTCTACGTTAATCCAGTCTTTTTCGTGCAGGTATAATTTGAGCAGGCACATCATAGCGGCTCCTTGTGTAAATCGTCCGAATTCGCTGTCGGTGTATTTTACTTCCAATTTTTCGATCACGTCATCACTCAGATCGGCTTCGATAAGTTGTACCATTTGTTCGCCGGTGGGTCGCGGCTGATAGGAGTAGTCCTTGATATTCATCGCGTCATTCTCATTGGTAATTACCGAAACGGGACCGTACAGATTGTATAAATCGTACATGAAATAAGCTCTTGCCACTTTGAGTTCGGCAATGTATCGCTCCAACAGGGTGGGATTCAACACATCGCCCATTTTACGTAATTGCGCTATGGCTGATGTGGCAGTCGTTACTGCCGGAACAAATGCGTAGTACAAATCCGAGAATGGAAATTCGTCCGGCTTCCAAGTGAAATAAAACGGACTTCCCCAGTAACCGGGCCATTGACAGGTAAACTCGTCTGTACCCATCAATCCGACCACCAAGCGCGATTGGTTAGCCGAATTATAGCGGCTCCATTCTCCACCCCGGAGTTGGTAATATACCGAACTGACCAAACTTTCGGCATCTTTTTCCGTTTTTGGGAAATTGTCGCCGGTTAACTTGTCGTAAACATCCGGCTCCAAATCTCCTTCACAGCCGGATAAGATCGGGAGTAGGATTACCAATAAAAATGCGGCGTATTTATTTATTTTGAATCGTTTCATCGTATTCTATTTTTAATGTTTCTAACGTACTTAAATTCAATAATTTATATATTTATGTTCACTCCTATCGTGAATGTTTTCGCGTTGGGATAGGCTCCTAAGCTATCTGTTTCCGGGTCTATCCCGGTGTATTTTGTAAACAACAATAAATTTTGTCCGTCAATATAAACTCTCATGTTCATTTTATTTTTAAATACCTTAGCGGGCAGTGTATATCCTAACGTAATATTTTTTAACCGGATAAACGACGCATCTTCGATCAGGTAATCGCTTTCGCCCTGATAAGGGTTTGGGGCGATACCCGGTGTAGTTGTACTTGGCGAAGTTGACAAGTAGATATCTTTTACCGAAGTCATCATGTTGTTGTCGCCGGTCGGTAAACGTACCGCTCCCAACAGGTACTTGTTTTTGTTGGTATTCATCAATACCCTGTCGCCCATTCCATAGAAAAAGATATTCAAGTCAAAGCCTTTGTATTCAAAGGTGTTGCCGATACCGAACGAGAATCCCGGGTCGGTGCTTCCGAGAAAAACTTTGTCCGCGTCGTTTATTTTGCCATCGGGAACTCCTGTTAACCGGTGATTTTCAT
>JBKEBE010000120.1:0-2187 GCA_047973025.1 Paludibacteraceae bacterium | reverse complement strand
TTGATCGCTAAGCCTTGCAACGATCTGTACCCTACCGAAGCACGATAATTAAAATCAGCCGTACCACCGGCAACAGAAACATTGTGCGTATGGCTTATGGGAACACGTGTAATAGCGTCAACCCAATCTGTGTTGGCTCCATAGTCTATACCGTATCCGCCGGCTACCATTTTGTCGCGATATTCGGAAGCTGTTAAAATACGGGGTACATTTGTTATAAATCCGGCAGACACATTTCCGTTGTATTCGGCTGAAAACTGTCCGTCTTTATTGCCTCGTTTCGTAGTAATGAGTATAACTCCCGCGTTCGCACGGGTTCCGTATATTGCTGCCGCGGAACCGTCTTTCAACACATCTATTGACTCAATATCACTAGGAAGTACGGTAGATAGGCTCCCACCGGGAACGCCATCGATCACATACAACGGTTCGGCAGAACCACTCAAACTTCCTACACCGCGTAACTGCACGTTATAGCTATTTTGCGCGGGATCATCTCCACCATTCTTAATAATATTAAGACCGGCAACTTTCCCTTGAATAAGCCCCATGGGATTGGATGTTACACCCTTATTGAAACTTTCGGGCTTTACACTGGTGATAGAACCCGTGATTTCTTTCTTGGTCTGCGACCCGTATCCGATCGCCACTACTTCTTGAAGCAGTTGAGAATCTTCTTCGATGGTTACGTTAAAATTCGAGCGACCGGCAATACTGATTTCTTGTGTTTTAAATCCAACATAGCTGATTACAATCGCCCCGTTCGGTTCAACATTAAGGGTAAACCTACCGTCGATATTGGTCATCATCCCATTTGTGGTTCCTTTTTCTATGACGCTTGCACCAATAACAGGTTCGCCGGACGTGTCACTTACTACGCCCGATATGGAAATTTTTTGAGCAAAAGCTGAAAATCCCATGATAAGCATAAACAATACAATCATCGCGGATCGTACTTTCAAATTAAAGCCTACGTGTTTCATGCGTTTCGTTTTTTTAGATAGTTTTAAATGTATTCGGTTAATAAGAAGTAATTCAATCTTAGTTTCTTACGGTAATCTTTAGCAAAAATAGAATAATATTAAATTTCCATGATAATAAATCCAGACTTTGTTCCTTCTTTAATAGTGCAATCGTTTGCGGTTACACTAAAAAATCAATTTAAGGTTACGAGCAAGCTTTCAAAAAATATCGCTAAATTTGCAAATAACTTGATGTAAATGGACTTAAGTAATGAAAAAGAATTATTTTAATATTTTAAAATTAGAACATGGAATACTTGAATTAAGAATGAGTATTCTTTTCCACTACGTATTACGTTCTCAATTATTTTTCAGTCATGGCAAAAACACAAATCACGATAGTTGATATTGCTAAAGAATTAAACATCTCGACATCAACCGTTTCACGCGCATTGCGAAACCATCCGGATATCAGTAAAAAAACAATTGTGGCAGTTCAAGCATGTGCCAAACAGCTGAACTATCAACCAAACGCGATGGCGCTCAACCTGAGAACGGGAAAGAACAATACCATTGGCGTAATAGTACCGGAAATTGTACACTATTTCTTCTCTTCTATCGTTCAAGGGATTGAAGAAATCGCATCCAGTGAAGGATTTAATCTCATGCTCTTTCGCTCCGAAGAGAGCTACGACAAAGAGCTAAAAATCACAAACTCCCTTATCAACGCCCGCGTAGCGGGTGTTTTGGCGAGCCTTTCCAAAGAGACTGACAGCTACGACCACTACCAACAAATTCTTGACAATAATATACAGTTGGTTTTTTACGACCGTATCTGTATCGGAATCACGACCGACCGCGTAGTGGTAGATGACTATGCGGGTGCCATGACGGCTGTGAAGCATCTAATCGATACCGGTTGCAAACGGATAGCGTTTTACAGTTCACCAACTCATCTTGAAATATCAAAAAACAGAAGAAACGGTTATCTCGACGCACTCAGAAAACACAATCTACCTGTTGACGAATCGCTGATGTTTGTTTGTGATACCCGCGAGCAAGCCATGAAACTAACGCCTGAAGTTTTAGTGCTTCCTAATCCGCCTGACGCTTTCTTCGCTATTAATGACCATACGGCGACCGGCATTCTTTACGCCGTGAAACAAGCCGGACTACGAGTACCCGACGATATTTCGATTTGCGGTTTCTCGGGCGGCGATCTGGC
>JBKEBE010000016.1:0-22317 GCA_047973025.1 Paludibacteraceae bacterium | reverse complement strand
TTGATATTTTCTTTTCGATCAAAAATCACAAAGTCTTAAATGGTTGGGGGTGGTATCTGGTCGGGGGGATCATATCATTCATTATGGGTATTTATTTGCTGATTTATCCTCAAGTGTCGATAGCTATTTTGCCTTTTGTAGTCGGATTTACGGTTATGTTTCGTTCGTTCCAATTGTTGGGTACAGCATTGGATTTGAGAGATGCCGGTGTTTTGAGATGGGGAAATCTCGCGGTTTCGAGCGTATTGGGACTCGTTCTTTCCTTTCTATTAATAGCCAATCCTCTCTTTTCGGGAATTTCGATCGTAGTTTTAACAGCTCTTTCTTTTATTTTTGTGGGGATCGCATCCATTATTCTGGCATTCGATCTTAAAAAAGTAAAGGATTATCCCGGTAAAATAGGAGATGAGTTGAAAAAGAAATTCGACGATTTGCAAGATGAACTGGAAAAAACACTCAAATAATCGTCTGTGCTAAATAAAAAGAAAACCAACGGTATTTTACCACTGGTTTTCTTTTTACCGGATGACTTGGGTTGATACAAAATTAAAATTTCTTTTTGACTTCTTCTTTATTTACAAGTCCAACGGTTCATAATCGAGTCCAAATGTGTCAGCAACAGCCTTATAGACGACTTTTCCTTTAACGATATTTAATCCCGTTCTTAAATTCGCATGTACGGCGCATGCTTTTTCCCAACCCATATTGGCTAACATAACCGCATAAGGCAATGTCGCGTTTGTCAGAGCCAGAGTGGAAGTAAACGGTACGGCACCCGGAATATTGGCTACGCAGTAGTGCAGGATATTATCAACCACGTAGGTAGGTTCCGCGTGCGTGGTAGGGCGCGAAGTTTCGAAGCATCCGCCCTGATCAATGGCTACATCGACCAATACGGTACCCGGTTGCATTAATTTCAACATTTCCCGACTTATCATATAGGGCGCTTTGGCTCCCGGTATCAGAACGGCGCCAATTACCAAATCTACCTGTGGTAAAAGTGCTTCAATGGTATATTTATTCGACATTAACGTATCTACATTAGCCGGCATTACATCGTTCAAGTAGCGCATGCGCGGAAGGGATACATCCAGAATGGTAACGTTGGCGTTGAGACCTGCCGCCATTGCCGCCGCGTTTTGACCTACTACGCCACCACCGATGACCATCACGTTCGCCGGTTTTACGCCCGGGACGCCTCCCAATAAGATTCCTTTTCCGCCCATTGGTTTTTCTAAATATTTGGCACCTTGCTGTACTGCCATCCGACCGGCAACTTCTGACATGGGAATGAGCAAAGGCAGGGAATGATTTGATTCTACGGTTTCATAGGCGAGACAAACCGCTTTGCTTTTAATCATGGCTTTTGTTAATTTTTCATAAGACGCGAAATGAAAATAAGTGAAAACCAACTGATTTTCTCGAATAAGTTCATATTCTTCCTCGATTGGTTCTTTTACTTTCATTATCATCTCCGCCGTGTCAAAAATACTTTTTGCGTCCGCAAGGATGGACGCGCCGGCCGCTTGGTACTGTTCGTCAGAGAAGCCACTGTTTGTTCCGGCAGTTGTTTGCACAAAAACTTGATGTCCGTAGTTGGTAAGCGTATGTACGCCGGCAGGAGTCAACGATACTCGATTTTCGTTGTTTTTAATCTCTTTGGGAATGCCTATTTTCATGGGTTGTAAATTGAATAAAATTAATGCCTAAAATTACTGCTTTTTTTGTCATAATGTCAAATTATTTCAGTAATTTTTGAGAAAAAAATGATTTTATTTACAAAATGATTTTAGACCTTACGAAGAAAGCTAAGGATTCAGTGTCCCATGATATCGCGTGCGCTTAATGGAAACGAGAAAATAAAATGTTAAATCAATACTTTGGACTACTTATAGTATTCGTTTGGTGTCATACCTGTTTTTGTTTCCCGATTAGGATCTAAGTAGTTGACATCAACCATTAAGGGCTGTTGCTCAAATACGTAATCTTTAATAAATTTGAATATTTCAGGTTGAAAATCGTTCATAGGATAGGTCGCCACATCATGTCCAATTCCTTCCATCGTGTAAAACAAGTACGGATATTTTTCTTTTTGGAAGCGTCGCGCCAATTGTTTTGAGCCGAATACGCCCAGATTGAAGAAACTGATTTTATTATAAGGGACTAATTTATCGGCACTTCCGTGAAAGAATAATGTTGGTGCCGGTTTGACGGAGTAGGTAGGCAGCCCTTCCGTACTGAAAATTGAGCCGGCAAAAGCGATTACGCCCGCATATTGAAATTTGGACGGAAGTATCGTATCGGAAGACATGTGGTTGCGTCGTTCGTAGTCGGCTTGTAGTACCGTCATAGCTCCGGCACTCGAACCACTAATAATGATTTGGGATGTATCAATCCTCAGTGCTTCTGCCTGTGATAGTAAGTAAGCGGTTGCTGAAAATAAATCTTCGACAGCTATGCCTATGGCTTTACGTAGCGGTTTTTGATTGAAAACAGATGGGGGATTCTTTTCTCCTTTTAATCCGAGGCGGTAATCAATCGCAACTACAGTCAGACCATTGTTCGCGAAATAATTGTAATAGCTTAGGAATTTGTCTTGATCCCTGCTTCCTTCTTTAAATCCACCGCCAAATACGAAGATTAGACAGGGTTGTAACGAGTCTTTATCACTTTTATAAATATCAAGTTGGAGCGAATAGCCTTCTTTCAGAGCGAAAGTCCGGGTTTCTTTACTTATTTCGGACGAAGAGACGGTAAGTGATACCGTTACCAGTAAGAGTAAAGCCAAGCAACTTTTTTTCATGTGTTTAATTTTTTTTTTTTTCATTAAGGACACATGGAACACGCCATTAACCATTTCCGTGTGTGTCAAAGTTATTTTTATATGGCTGTTTCATCTCTTTAATTGTGCCTTAAACACCAGCGCGTACATTTTCATCTGTTTTACCATTGCCAATAGCCCGTTGGAGCGGGTGGGGGAGAGGTGTTCCTGCAGACCGATTTTGTCGATGAAGTATAGTTCGGTATCTACAATATCTTGGGGAGTTTGTCCGGAAAGTACTTGAAGAAGTAAGGCGACAATGCCTTTCACGAGAATGGCGTCGCTTTCGCCTTCGTAGATAACCTTTCCGTCCACCAATTCGGCATTGAGCCACACGCGACTCTGGCATCCTTCGATGATGTTTTGCGGAATTTTGTATTTTTCGTCAATGGGTTTGAGCGAGTTTCCTAAGTCTATCAATAAGGCGTATTTGTCCATCCAGTCGTCAAACTGGTTAAAGTCGGCGATGATTTGATCTTGAATTTGGTTAATATCCATAAATAATACTTGTGTTGTCGTTGGCAAGCCAAGTGGAGGCTTGGGTTATATTTGTTTTAATTATTACCTGTTTAATTTTAACTCAACATTTTTATAATACGTTTCAAGTTTTCAATAAAAGTGTCAATCTCGGCTTTGGTGTTGTAAAATGCGAAGGATACTCTTATCGTTCCCGAAACTCCTAATTCATCCATGAGTGGTTGCGCGCAATGGTGCCCGGTGCGGACGGCTATGCCGAGTTTGTCTAACAGCATCCCGATGTCGTACGGATGCATGTTGTCAACGAGAAAAGAAATGACTGCGCTTTTATACTCCGATGTTCCTATGATTCTCATTCCATCCATTTCGAGCAATTTTTGGGTCGCGTATTCGGTCAATTCATTTTCATACTCGGCTATTCGTCCAATTCCTATACGCTGAATGTATTTTAGCGCTTCGGCTAAAGCGACTGATCCGATGTAATCCGGCGTACCGGCTTCAAATTTAAATGGGAGTTGGTTGTAAGTCGTTTTTTCAAAAGTAACGGACTGAATCATCTCTCCCCCTCCTTGATAGGGCGGTATTTTTTCCAACCATTCTCTTTTGCCATACAGCACGCCGATTCCGGTAGGAGCATACACTTTGTGTCCGGAGAAAACGTAAAAGTCCGCATTTAAATCTTGTACATTTACCTGTATATGTGGAACAGCTTGCGCACCGTCTATCAGTACAGGAATACTTTTCGCGTGAGCCGCAGCAATCATTTCTTTCGCGGGATTGATGGTGCCGAGTACGTTAGAAACATGCGTAACGGCTACCAATCTTGTTTTTTCGTTCAGTAAATTTTCGAAATCGTCCAGCTCTAATTCCCCTTTTTCATTCATCGGGATAACGCGCAGTTTCATCCTTTTACGTTCGCAAAGCATCTGCCACGGAACGATGTTGGAATGGTGTTCCATGACCGAAATAACGATTTCGTTACCCTCTTTGCAACAACATTCGCCAAACGAGAATGCGACCAGATTAATAGCTTCCGTAGTGCCACGCGTAAAGACAACTTCATCGCTTGAAGCCGCGTTGATGTATTGGGCTACGAATTGACGTGCATTTTCGTGTGCTTCGGTAGCTTTTTGACTCAAATAATGCACGCCGCGGTGGATGTTGGCGTTCTGATGCTCGTAGTTGTAGCGAATCCGGTCGAGAACCGCTTGTGGCTTTTGTGTAGTAGCGGCATTGTCGAAGTAAACGAGTGGTTTGTTATATATTTTTTCCGAAAGAATCGGAAAGTCGCCGCGAATAGCCTCTATTTCTTTTAACATATCAAATCCGATAAATTGAACAAATTACGGTTTAGCCTCTGTATTTTTTTCACAACAATTCTCCATCACACATTCTTCATCTTTTGTCTCAAATTCAATGGTTAGGTGTTCTATTTTTTTACTTGAGGATATGTTGCGAATCGTTTTTTTTAGTTCTGCCAATTCTCTCATGGAACAGGAGTGGTTGAGAATAACGTGAACAGTCATTACATTGTAGCTGCCGTCCACCGTCCACAAATGTACATCGTGAACATCGTCGATGGTGTCGATTTTCAGCAATTCGTCTCTGATTTCATCCGAATTTATTTCTTGTGGAGCACCTTGCAGAATAATTCGAAACAATTCCCGCATATTTCTGAATACATTAAAAAGCACGTAAGCGGCGATTGCTATCGAAAGAATCGGGTCAATGACGGGCGCATCCCAAAAATACATGATGATGGAGCCGATTAACACGGCAATCCACCCTAATACATCTTCCAAAAGATGCAGTGAAACCACTTTCTCGTTTAGCGAATTTCCTCTACTTAAACGCAACATCGCAAATCCGTTAATGGCAATTCCGAGCACCGCGAGCAGCATCATTCCCTGTGGATGTGCCTCTTGCGGATTAAAAATTCTCGGAACGGCTTCCGTCAAGATTAAGATGCTTCCGACGACGAGTACCAATGAGTTTATTAATGCGCCTAACAGCGAAAATCTTTTGTAGCCGTAGGTATAAACTTTATCACTCTTTTTTTGCGAAAACTTTTGAAAATACCAGGATAGTCCGAGTGAAAGACTGTCTCCCAAATCATGCACGGCATCGGAGAGAATGGCAACGCTATTGGTCAAAAATCCGCCAATAATTTCGATAACGGCAAACCCAAAATTAAGGAAGAAGGCAACCTTAATATTTTTTACATCTCCGTGGTCGTGGCTGTGGTTGTGACTGTGTGTATGTTTTGTTTCTGACATTTGTAAGTCTATCGTATGTTTTGTTTGCTTTATTTTCCTTTTACCTAAATATAACATTTTTTGTCTGACAATGTTGAATCTGATTTAATCGTTTATAACTTGTCATTTCTCTCCCATGCCAAAATTATTTTTACATATCCATTTCATCCTTCAGAGAGAACTCGAAGAAAAAATCTTCGACCAATTCATCGGATGCATCTTCAAAAAGCAGTATCAGAGCAGCAAAATCGTGCATTTTTTGCATGGTCATGTTGATGAATTCAACAAAAACAGGTAGTTCGATGTAAGCGGTCAGGCTGTCCCAAATCGCATCCAAATTATTGCCAAAGTAGTCGGGAAGGTCCAATTTGAGCTCGGCTTCTCTGTAAAAATCATCCATGGTCCGGATGCTGTCGAAATCGAAAATAACTTGTTTCATCGTTTTTCAAAAGTATTGTAATGATCGTAGGTAACATAAATCAGCCCATCGTTGGAGTATATGAGCCGGTGTGCGTTTCTTTCGTCACAGTTGTAATTCAGGTCTGCTTCGTAGTATTTTCTGCCTTTTTTAATGGGTAGTCTCCGCTCTCTGTTGGCGAATGCGTCGCCACCGATAGCGTGTCCGGGTAGCACATCGCAGAGATTTTGTTCGGAAGCCTTCCATCCTTTATTACGCGCGTTGTTTTTCGTGATGTAATAATCCGGCAACTTACCGTTCCGCCTCACGTATGGCACAACGATGGATTCTTTTGTCAGTTGGTTTATTGATACATCTTGTGTGTTTCGGTCGATCTTATTGCGTACAGGTTGCTTGGATAGCTCGCTTTGGGTAAGGGGTGCCTGTCCGCTATCCCTGTCTTTTTTCAGGCTAAAAGTGTTGAAAAGTAAAATACTGATGATAACCAACAGTAAAATGATTACACGAGTTGAGGACTTCTTTCGCATCGAAAATATTAACGAATAAAGTACAAAGATAGATTTTTTATGTGTTTTTAGCAATAAAAGAATTGCTTAATCTCATCTTGGTCATGCAACCGCTTATTCCAAAAAAATACCTACCTTTGTATGCCAAAAATTTAGACAATAGATAACGAATGAAATTTACAGACCTTGCTTTGTGTGACGCAGTACTCGATGGACTTGACGCCATGAATTTTACGGACATGACGCCCGTTCAGGAACAAGCCATTCCTGTCATACTGCAAGGACATGATCTGATTGCTTGCGCTCAGACAGGAACAGGCAAGACAGCCGCTTTCTTGCTACCTCTCATAAACAACCTTTACACGACTCCGCACGAAGAAACTGCTGTAAATGCCATCATCATGTCGCCTACACGCGAATTGGCGCAACAGATTGACCAGCAAATGGAAGGATTTTCGTATTTCGTACCGGTGTCTTCCGTAGCTGTATATGGCGGAAATGACTCCGGGGCGTGGGATTTGCAACGCAATGGGCTTCAGAAGGGCGCGGACGTGGTTATTGCCACTCCGGGCAGATTAATTTCACACCTGAATTTATCGGAAGTAAATCTTTCTCATGTGCGTTATTTTATTCTGGATGAAGCTGACCGCATGTTAGATATGGGTTTTTTTGATGATATCATGAGCATTGTCCACCGTTTACCCAAAGAGCGGCAGACCATTATGTTTTCGGCGACCATGCCACCCAAGATCCGGCAGATGGCAAAAACAATTTTACGAGATCCGGTAGAAGTGAAAATTGCTATCGCTCGTCCGCCCGAAACAATCATGCAAACGGCTTATGTCTGCAAAGACGAGCAAAAAAACGGCATTATCCGTCATCTTTTTTCAGAAAAAACCCCAAATAAAGTCATTCTTTTTTCGGGATCTAAGATAAAGGTCAAGGAGTTGACCCGTACACTTCGTAAAATGGGTCTTTCCGTAGGCGAGATGCATTCGGATCTGGAACAAAAAGAACGGGATGTGATCATGCACGAATTCAAGAATAATCGTGTGAATATGCTGATAGCCACCGATATTGTCTCGCGCGGTATAGATATCGACGATATTTCGCTGGTAATCAATTACGATGTGCCATACGAAGTGGAAGACTATGTACATCGCATCGGACGCACGGCGCGAGCAGGAGACGAAGGAATGTCTATCACGCTTGTTGGAATTGAAGAGCAGTATCGTTTCAAGCAAATCGAAAATTTTCTCGACAAAGAAATCTATAAGATACCGCTTCCCGATGAGCTTGGCGAAGCACCGGAATATACTCCCGAAGCCAACCGCCGTAAAAAACCAGGTGGCAACGGTAGGCGAAAGGGCGGATTCAGCAGAAAATCGAAAGTGAAAAAATAATGAACGATTCTTTGATACTACGTAGTAGGAAAATATAAAAAATTATGGCATCCAAATATCCTAATTTCTTAAAACCCGGCGACGAAGTCCGTATAATTTCACCCGCCGGAAGCATAGACCCGACGCTTATCGATGGAGCAAAGACACAACTCGTAAACTGGGGATATCGACCTACTGAAGGAATGTTTACCCGTAGTTCTTTTGGGCGATTCGCAGGAAACGAGCAGGAACGCTATACCGATTTGCAGCAAGCACTTGACGACCCAAATGTGAAGGCGATACTTTGTAGCCGTGGCGGGTATGGTGTTGCTCAAATAATCGATAAAATTAATTTTACACGGTTTACCCAAGTGCCAAAATGGGTAATCGGATTTAGCGATATTACGATTTTGCATGAAGCCATCCAGCGAACGGGAGTTATTTCCATACACGGTGGCATGGCGAAGCAGCTTACCGAGTTGCCGAACAATTCCCAACCGTTAGTATTGCTCGAAAAAATGCTAAAAGGGAATTTTCCTTCATACAAAGTACTCTCTGACCCGAATAACCGCTATGGAAATGCGAAAGGAAAACTTATTGGCGGAAACTTAACGGTATTTCTCGGCTTGCGCGGTACGCCGTTCGATTTTTCTTACAAAGGCTCTATTCTCTTTATCGAAGACGTGGGCGAAAAACCGTATCAAATCGATCGAATGATGCAGAATCTTCGCTTGAGTGGTGTATTATCTCAGATTGCAGGGCTGGTAGTTGGACAGTTTTCAGATACCGAAGAAGACCCCGATATGAATGCTACCATCTATGAGATTATCGGCAATTCGGTCAAAGACTACTCCTATCCGGTTTGTTTTAACTTCTCCGCAGGGCACGTGGATGATAACTATCCGCTACTGTTGGGAGCGACAGTAAATTTGAACGTGGATTCAAAGGGAAGTGAAATCTCTTTTCAATCCGCGTTTTGGAAGAAAGCGAAAGATCTTTTAAAAAAATAATCGGGAAGAGTTAAATGACAGAAATCATGTCTATTTTTCTCAAATTTTTTATACGACATAGGTATTACTAATCAAATAATTAAATAATGTTTTCAGGAATAGTAGAAGAAGCGGCTACCGTAGTTGCTTTAGAAAAAGAGCAGGAAAACTTGCATTTGACCATGGCATGTTCGTTTGTGAACGAGTTAAAAATCGATCAAAGCTTGTCGCACAATGGCGTTTGCCTGACTGTCGTAAAAAAAACAGCGGATACCTATACCGTTACCGCCATTCAAGAAACGTTGAATCTTTCTAATTTGGGGAAACTGCAAGTTGGCGATAAAGTGAATTTGGAGCGCAGTATGATGATGAACGGTCGTTTGGATGGACATATCGTACAGGGGCACGTCGATCAGACTGCTGTATGTAAGCGCGTGGAAGAAGCGGATGGAAGCTGGTATTTTGCATTCGAGTATGAATTTGATTCTACCAAAGCTAAAAAAGGGTATATGACGGTGGACAAAGGATCTGTTACGGTAAATGGGGTAAGTCTCACGGTTGTACAACCAACAAATAACACTTTCAAAGTAGCAATCATTCCCTACACGTACGAGCATACCAATTTTCACCAAATTAAAGTCGGCTCCTACGTGAATCTCGAATTTGACATTATCGGAAAATACATCAGCCGCATGCTGGAATTTGAAAGTAAGTAGAATTCGAATTTATCGGTATTTTGATAAATTATTACATGGAAGGAATCCCTTTTGGCTTGACTATTCTAATTGACTGACGCACGTTTTTTTTACCGAGAATTTACGATGAACTATCCGTTGTCTATTTTGTTTATAGAATAGATTAAGGTTTTGTCGTCTGAGTAATCCGGTGAATCTATTTAAACGAAAAATTCGAGAAGCTTTTTTTAATCCCATACTTTACTATCTTCCGACGTTGATTTTTATGACCGTTGACGATTTATGGGATGTGGATACTGCTTGGAAAATCTCCTTTCCGGTAGCTTTCATTTTGTTCTTTTACGTTTGTTTCATGTATCGGCGAATGTTCGCTTGGTACCTGATTCTTTCCGCGGGCTACTTATTCATGGGGATTGTAACTACACTCGTACCAACTTCGCATATTATTCTCTATTTTGTAGATGAATTGATATTCTTGTTCTTTGTTGTTTCCATGTTTTTACGAAAAAAATCGTTGGAACGAATCGCGTTCAAAACGTTGCCGTCCGAAGTCTCCATATCGAATAACGTCAATGAACTTTTCCGAGTAATGCGCGTGATACTTGTTGCCATATCGGTCTATATGATTATGTCTTTGGTGCTTGATATGGGAACTTTTCCGAACAAAACAATCTTACAGCTTGACATCAAACTTATCTACCTGTACAGTATTGTCTTTCTAATTGTATTCGAAACAATTCGTGTTTTATTGGTAAGAACAAGATTAGCAAATGAAGATTGGCTCGCGGTAGTTGATGAGCAAGGAAACATAACCGGGAGTGTTCATTATCAGCCTGATGTCGTGAACGCCGAGCGCTTAATACACCCGGTCGTTCGACTTTATTTTATAGACAATGGTAAAATTTTTCTCCGCCGGCGAGAAGCAAATGACACTTCCGAGCCGCTCCTATGGGATGCCGCGTTGAGTAGGACGGTTCGTATGACGGAATCCGTCGAAACGATTTTAAGAAAATTTTCACAAATGTTTTATCTGATAACTCCCGAGAAGTTTTTATTTTTAACGAATTATATATTCCGTACGAAATTAAGTGATGAGTTTATTTATCTGTTCGTTTCGTGTAAAGATGACGTCTTGAAGCCACTAAGTAATGACGGGAATACGACCAAATGGTGGACGCTAAAACAAATCACGGCAGAAATTGGCGGAGGAATATTTACGGAAAGATTTGAAAAAGAATTTGAGATTTTGGATAGAAGCGGTTTGTTGGAACGTGATGGATGTAACTGTGAATGTCCGCTAAAAGAGATGATTAAAAATAATTTAGCTAAAAACTTGTCTTAGTGATTGTCGTTGCCGATATCCTTCGTCTTAAACGAAAGAATGTGAACGGCAACTCCAAGTCCTATCGCAGCCAGCAATACTTGCAAATACCATTTCTCATTTACCACGTAAAAAATACAGAAAAGGAGTGAAAGCCACATGGTGGAGATGGCAATAATTTTCCCGTGCAGTGGAATCGCCTTTTCTTCCCGGAAACTACGAATGTAACGTCCAAATGTCTTGTGATTCATCAGTTTATTATAAAGTTTGTCCGAACTTTTGGCATATAACGCGGCAGACAACAAAAGAAAAGGCGTGGTAGGCAATACAGGCAGAAATACGCCCACAATACCCAATAAAAGGGAGATAGAACCTATTATAATATAGAGCATTCTTTTCATCGAAGTGCAAAGGTAAAGAAAAATTCCGATTGTGTCATTTCGTTTTTTGAGCTACCTTTGTATTCAAATTAAAATTTAACGTAGCTAATCACTAATCACAACCTATGTCTGACGATAAAAAAGTAATTTTTTCGATGGTTGGTGTGAGTAAAATCATTCCACCACAGAAAAGAATATTGAACAACATATACCTTTCGTTCTTTTACGGTGCAAAAATCGGTATAATCGGATTGAACGGCTCCGGTAAATCCACTCTGATGAAAATCATTGCCGGCGTGGATAAATCGTATCAAGGCGACGTGGTATTTTCCCCCGGTTATTCGGTCGGCTATTTGGAGCAAGAACCCCAACTGGACGATACGAAAACCGTTAAAGAAATTGTACAAGAAGGGACACAGGAAGTTATTGACCTACTGAAAGAATTTGATGAAATTAATGAAAAATTTGCCGATCCTGATGCCGATTTTGATAAATTGATTGCTCGACAGGGCGAATTACAGGAACTGCTCGACCACGCTGATGCTTGGAATCTCGACAATAAATTGGAGCGTGCCATGGACGCTTTGCGTTGTCCACCCGAAGACGCGTTGGTAAAAAATCTGTCGGGTGGCGAGAGACGGCGAATAGCACTGTGTCGGTTATTGCTTCGTCAACCGGATATTTTGCTACTCGACGAACCAACCAATCACTTGGATGCCGAATCGGTCGAATGGCTGGAGCACCACCTGCATGAATACGCGGGGACAGTAATTGCCATCACCCACGACCGCTACTTTCTGGATAACGTTGCAGGATGGATATTGGAGCTTGACCGTGGCGAAGGAATCCCCTGGAAAGGTAATTATTCTTCGTGGTTAGAACAAAAAACCGCCCGCATGGCCATGGAAGAGAAACAAGCCGGTAAACGAAGAAAAACGCTGGAACGCGAGTTAGAGTGGGTGCGATTAGCACCTAAAGCGCGTCAGGCAAAAGGGAAAGCCCGCTTGGAAGCGTATGACAGACTATTGAATGAAGACCAAAAAGAACGGGAAGAAAAATTGGAGCTTTTCATCCCGAACGGTCCCCGATTGGGAAACAAAGTAGTGGAAGCCGTAGGAGTGGCGAAAGCCTACGCAGACAAACTACTGTTTGAAAACCTGAATTTTATGCTACCCCCAAACGGAATCGTAGGAATCATTGGACCAAACGGTGCCGGAAAGACGACACTTTTTCGACTGATTATGGGGATGGAAAAACCGGATAAAGGAACTTTCGATGTCGGGGAGACCGTTAAGGTTGGTTATGTGGATCAAAGTCACGTAGATATTGACCCGAAAAAGACGGTTTACCAAACCGTTTCAGGTGGCACGGAGTTTATACGTGTTGGCGGACGCGAGATCAATGCCAGAGCTTATCTGTCCAAGTTTAATTTTACCGGAGCGGATCAAGAAAAACTGTGCGGTATCCTTTCCGGCGGAGAACGAAATCGCCTGCATCTGGCGTTGACGCTGAAATCGGAAGCAAACGTATTACTCCTTGATGAGCCTACCAACGATATTGATGTGAATACGCTTCGCGCGCTTGAAGAAGGATTGGAAAACTTTGCCGGATGCGCCGTAGTCATCAGTCACGATCGTTGGTTCTTAGACCGGATTTGTACACACATCATGGCATTTGAAGGCGATTCGCAGGTGTTTGTATTCGAAGGAAGCTACTCGGAATACGAAGAGAATAAAAAAATGCGCTTGGGCGACACCGAACCCAAACGGATTCGATATAAGAAACTGATGGCTTGATTGATGTGCTTTCCCAATCTTCAGAAACAGTAATCACAAACAAATTTAATACTCGTTAAAACCGTTCTTTTTGACTTCGACGGCGTTGTAGTAGACACCGAAAGACTACACCTGAAAGCATTGAGCCGGGTGTTGGACAATCACGGCATCGGTTATCCGAGAAGCATGCTGACTGATTTTGTGGGTAGAAGCGATTCAGCTTTCTCCGCCTATGCCATCGAAAATTTAGGTTGCAGTCTGACAACTTCGTTAGCTCGTGCAACCCTGCTTGAAGCCGGCGCGGATTTGGTTTTCGATAATTACAAGCACTTAGCCGAACATATTCAGTTTGAATAGCTTCTAATTCTCAATCAGTTCAAACAATTCATCCAGTCTGTAAATGCCTGAATCGGGCTTATTACTGACTGCGATCATTGCCGTAGCGACTTCTTGACCCTGAATGGGTCGTAATTTCTTTAGAAATCCCCGGTCGTTCAATTTGTACATTACTTTTAATCCCCATTTTTCCAAGATTCTATTTTCTGTACGGTCGCCGTCTAATTGTCCCGGTTGAAGAACGTGAATCGTCTTGAAAGGCAGTTTTTTTACTTCTTCTTCCAATTTTCCTTTCATGTTGGAGTAAAAAAACAGCGAATTGGGATTAGCACCGGTAGAAGATACCAACACGTAAGTAGGTACGCCATTCTCGGCTGCAATCTTTGCCGTCTCGTATTGATAGGTAAAATCAATTTTGTATTGGTTCTCTTTGGACTTGGCTTGCTTGATAGTGGTACCCATAGCGGAGAATAACACGTCGCCTTTCACAAGCAATTTCCACGAGTCCGGCGCGTCAAAAACAACAACATGTTCAGATAGCTTGACGTGTGTAACGTCACTCTCTCGCCTTACCAATGAGATGACTTCCGAATAGTCCGGATTTTCCAATAATTGTTTGATGAGTTGTGTGCCCACCAATCCGGTAGAACCGATGACGATTGCTTTTTGCATAATCTCTCTGTTTGGAAAACAAAAATAACAAATTTCTTTGAAAATATAACCATTCAGCGTGTCTATTAGAATGTGCTGCATAAAATCGTTCGTTTACTTTTTTAATTTTCGTATCTTTGTACCTTGTAAAATAATGAAATAAACTAACAACGATATTGCAATCGTACATTTATGGCAAAAATTGAAATAAAGGAACTCACTTCGCGCGAAGTAGATTATTCGCAGTGGTATAATGAACTGGTTATAAAAGCCGATTTGGCGGAAACGTCAGCTGTGCGTGGCTGTATGGTCATAAAGCCTTACGGATACGCCATTTGGGAAAAGATGCAGGCAGAGCTTGACCGCATGTTCAAAGAAACCGGACACGTAAACGCCTATTTTCCACTATTTATCCCCAAATCTTTTTTGAGTAAGGAAGCCGAACACGTAGAAGGATTCGCCAAAGAATGTGCCGTAGTAACCCACCACCGCTTAAAGCAAGACCCGAACGGTCCCGGACTGATAGTTGACCCGGAAGCCCGTCTCGAAGAAGAACTCGTGGTACGTCCCACGTCCGAAACCATTATTTGGAATACGTACAAAAATTGGATACAATCTTACCGGGATTTACCAATTCTCGTCAACCAATGGGCAAATGTAGTGCGCTGGGAAATGCGCACCCGATTATTTTTGAGAACTGCCGAATTTCTATGGCAGGAAGGACACACTGCGCATGCAACCGAGGCGGAAGCCGTTGAAGAAGCTGAAAAAATGCTTCATGTGTATGCCGATTTTGCCGAAAACTTTATGGCTGTACCTGTGTTGCGCGGATTGAAATCGGCTAACGAACGTTTCGCAGGCGCTATCGAGACCTACTGCATTGAAGCTTTGATGCAGGATGGAAAGGCGTTGCAAGCGGGAACATCACACTTTTTGGGACAAAATTTCGCGAAAGCGTTCGATGTTACTTTCGTGAATAAACAAAATCAGCCTGAATACGTCTGGGCTACTTCTTGGGGCGTATCTACGCGACTGATGGGCGCGCTGATCATGACACATTCGGATGACAACGGTTTGGTATTACCCCCCAATTTGGCTCCATTTCAAGTAGTTATCGTACCAATTTACAAAAACGATGAACAACTTTCCGCGGTGAGTGAAAAAGCCGATGATATTATTGCGCAACTGAAAGCACTCGGCATCAGTGTGAAATATGACAATAACGACCAGAAGAAACCGGGTTGGAAATTTGCCGAGTATGAATTAAAGGGTGTTCCCGTTCGCTTGGCGATGGGAGCGCGCGATTTGGAAAACGGAACGGTGGAAGTCGCCCGACGGGATACGCTGACCAAAGAAACCGTTTCGATAGAAGGCATTGAAACCTACATCCAAAACCTACTCAAAGAAATTCAGGCTAATACTTTCAAAAAAGCGGCCGATTACAGAACGTCCATGACACGTGAAATAGATTCGTATGATGATTTCAAAGTAGAAATTGAGAAAGGCGGATTTTTGCTTTGCCATTGGGACGGTACGCCCGAAACCGAAGAAAAAATCAAGGAAGAAACCAAAGCCACTATCCGCTGTATTCCGTTAGAAGGCGATAAAACTCCCGGAGTCTGCATGGTAACGGGTAAACCGTCTGCCGGGCGCGTGGTGTTTGCCAGAGCGTATTAGCCATTTTACCATTTGGTAGTGGTAGAAGACGATTGCTTAGAATTGAAAAAATGTCATTCTCTGCTAATTTAACACGAATTGAAATGCACTATGGGCTGGAAAGAATTCTTTTACTTCAACAAAAGTCAACGTATTGGAATACTGTCTCTTGCGGTGTTGATAGTGATTGCTTTACTGACAACGATTCTGATGCCTTATTTTATTAAACCACGTGAGATGGATGATGGTGCCGCTTTTCTGGAAGAAGCGAGAGAGTTTAGAGCCAATTTGATAGAGAAAGAGCGAAGCCAACGCCAAGAGCGTGAATTTTATCCTTTTGAATATCGAGATTATCCGAAAAACCGGAAAACATTTGAGACACCCTACACTCTTTTCGCTTTCGACCCGAATACGGCAGACTCCGCCACTTTCGTTAAATTAGGATTAAAACCGTTTGTCGCTCGTAACATTCTGCGTTATAGGTCGAAAGGCGGTAGTTTCAAATCGCCGGATGCTTTCGCCAAAGTGTATGGAATAACGTCTGAGAAATTTGATGAAATGAAGCCGTACATTCAAATTGCTGGGACAAAAAACGGCGATGGAACCATAACTTCTGAAGCAAAAGAAGCAACGACAAAAACAGCCAATCCTCAGTCTGACGAGACAACAAATATCCCGAAGGTTGTAGAATTGAATAGTGCGGATACAGCAATACTACTTGATGTCAAAGGAATAGGACGAACATACGCCAAACGCGTCGTAGGTTATGGGAGAGTTTTGGGTGGCTACGTATCTGTCGAGCAATTGAAAGAAGTGTATGGGATGACGGATGAGAATTACATGCGAATCAGTCCTCATTTGTCTGTTGACCCATCGCTAACAACTAAAATTGATGTAAACAAAGCCAGTATAGAGAAACTGAAAAAACATCCGTACATCAAAACGTTTCAACGAGCGAAAGCGATATACGAATACCGAAGGAAAAAGGTTAAATTGCAGGATATTTCCCAACTCAAACATTTAGATGAGTTTACGGAAGAAGACTGGAAAAAATTGGAACCCTATTTGGAATTTAAGTGATCTATGTTTTTAGAAAACGAACTATTGAAACTTCGCGCACCCGAGCCGGAAGATTTGGAACTGCTTTATCGGTGGGAGAATGACGCTACGTATTGGATAGCAGGAAATACGCGATCGCCTTACTCTAAATTTCAGTTGAAAGCATACATTTCACAGGCAAAAAACGACATTTACTCGGACGGGGCTTTGCGACTAATGATACAGGAAAAATCGTCAGGGATTGCAGTTGGCACGGTTGATTTATTTGATTTTGACATGCATCACAGTCGGGTAGCGTTGGGACTGTTTGTTGCGTCCGAACATCAAGGAAAAGGATTCGCAAGCCAAAGTTTAGCGTTGGTGGAAGACTATGTATTCCATTTTTTAAAAATCAATCAACTTTATGTACAAATTGCCGAAAACAATTCAGCCAGTCGAAAACTTTTTGAAAATAGGTACGAGTTAAACGGCTTTCTTAAAAACTGGCTAAAAACGTCGGAAAATTTTGTGAATATTCTTACTTATCAAAAATTCAAATAGCCGATTTATTAAAAACATTTTATTACTTTTGCCGAATACTTTTAAGAGTAAACATGTTTTTATTCGAAAGCCTGATATTTTCTACTTTTATCCCCCAAATTTTGATGTTTTTGGGCGTTGTTTCCTGTTTCTCTATTTCATTCTTTTCATCGTCTCATGATGCTGATAATGTAGAACTTACTTTTCACGCGAATGAAATCGTTTACACTTCTAACGAGCAAAATCAAACACCGACTTTCCATTTCTCTGATTATCAGTTTTTTCAAGAAGAAATTATTTTGCCGGATACGGATGATTTTCGATTGTTCAATGATTTTCAACTAATCAAATTTCCGATTCTTTATCCCCCAATTTTTTCTTTTGAGTCGATTTTCTCGCTATTTTCCCGTCCACCACCCTGTATTTTCTAAGATTTAGTCTTTTTTTTCGAAAAAACATTCGATAATTGATAGCAATTGGTTTTTCACAAATCCAATTTCCGCTTTAGTTATGCTTTTGATTCAATTCTTTAGTATCCAATTTTAAATTGTCGGATACCATTCTTAAATTCAATAAAATACACTATTCAGCAGACTCAGAAACTAATTTTAGTTTCTGATTGTACAACAATTTTCAACAAAAAATTATGAAGAAAAATCTTTTATTCATCAGTATATTTTCTTTTTTAAGTCTTTCGGTTTTCGCCGACGAAACGCTACGAGACAGCACACAGACCATACGTCTAAGTGAAATCAGCGTATATGGCAACAAAGAGACTAATCTGCAAAATGCTCCTGGTGCCGTCTCAATCCTAAATTCCAAAACAATTGAACAAGCACAAGTTCATTCCATCAAGGACATGAGTACACGCGTGCCAAATTTCTACATTCCGGATTATGGTTCTGCCATGTCAAGTTCGCCTTATATCCGCGGCGTGGGTTCTCGTTCCAGCGGTCAATCTATCACGCTGTACGTGGACAATGTACCTTATTTGGAAAAAACCGCTTTTGATTTCGAACTGTACGATTTGGCGCGTGTAGAAGTGCTTCGCGGTCCGCAAGGAACGCTCTACGGTAGAAACAGCATCGGTGGGATTGTCAATATATACACGCTTTCGCCTTTTGACTATCAGGGATTGCGCGTATCGTTGACCGGTGGCAATTACGGTATGATGCAGACTAAAGCGAGTTACTACACGCTTTTAGGCGAAAAAGTAGGTCTTTCGCTGGGCGGATATTACGGTCGGTACAACGGATTTTACAAAAACGACTTTACCGGAAAAAATGTAGATGACGAAACAACGGCAGGCGGACGCGCCAAATTAGCGTGGAATGTATCTCCGCAGTTCAACCTGAATTATACGGTAGATTTCGATTACGTAAGCCAAGGCGCGTTTCCTTACGGTTTGTACAACGACAGTACCAAAACGACAGCCAATCCGAATTTCAACGACCAAAGCAGCTACACACGAAAGACATTGAATAACAGTCTGGCGACTAAATATTTTTTTGACGATTTGATTTTAACGGTTTCTCTCGCACATCAGTATTTTGAAGACGATATGTACATCGATCAAGACTTTTCGCCACTATCCATCTTTACGCTTCAGCAAACACAAAAGCAAAACATGTTGAATGGAGAAGCTTTAATCCGCTCGGTATCGACCGGAAATTACAATTGGTTAATCGGAGTGAATGGATTTGGACAGCAGATTGATATGTCTGCGCCAGTTAGTTTCAAATCGGATGGCATCAAACTAATCCTTCAACCCCAATTACCCCCGAACATGAGCATTGCCAATGAGACGTATGACGTACCCGGTGCGTATGCTTACCATAAATCAGGGGGAGCTATGTTTCATCAGTCCACATTCGACAACCTAATCACCGAAGGACTTTCGCTGACTTTGGGTGCCAGATTGGATATAGAGAATGTAAAGATGGACTACGATACCCGCTCTGAAATGACCATGCAGATGCAGCAGGGACCGCAAGTTATTTCCATGCCAAGAAAAGCGGAACTCATCGGAAGTGTGGATACGATGTTCGTGGCATTTCTCCCGAAAGCGTCCTTAAAATACGAATGGGACCGACAAAACTACGTATATGCCGGTGTAGCTCGCGGGCATAAAGCCGGCGGTTTTAACGTTCAGATGATATCCGATCTGGTTACCGAAAAAATTCGCGCGACACCCGGAACTCCCGATCCTGACGTGAAAGCCCGAACCATGTATTTGCCGGAAATGAGCTGGAACTACGAAGTGGGTGTACACAACACTTTTTTTGAAAACAAGCTCCGTACGGGTATTACGCTTTTTTACATGGACATAAGCGGATTGCAGATTACCGAGTTTATCCCCACGGGGGCGGGAAGAAAACTGACCAACGCGGGAACATCCGCAAGCAAAGGGGTGGAAATAAGCGCAGATATGTACCTTGGTTCGGGTTTTGACGTCAGTGCCAATTATGGGTTTGCTCACGCCAAATTCCGTAATTACAAGGATGTGGAAACCATTCAAGGTACATCGACCGAAGTCGATTACAAAGGGAAATTTGTCCCTTATGCACCACAGCATACAGCTAATTTAGCACTCAATTATATACGAAATTTTGAACATACATTTATTTCTCAAATTTACGGGACAATTTCTTGTAGCGGAATTGGTAAAATCTACTGGGACGAAGGTAACACGTTGGCACAAAATTTCTACGGATTGTTGGATGCCCGATTCGGTGTAAAGAAAAATGCTTTTGGTATTGAATTATGGGGTAAAAATTTGACGAATACAGCATACAATGTCTTTTACTTCCAATCTTTTGGCAATAATTTCTTCCAACAAGGGAAACCGCTTCAATTTGGCACTCGATTGACGGTGGAAATATAGTCGCGAGACTGCCATCATACTACTCCATTTTTTTTCAAACGAAAATCTGAAAAAATGGAGTAGTATCTGATTCAAAAATCTCAAGCTTATTTGTCTGAAAGAATTTAGAGAGCCATTTAGCCTGCATTTATGACTGTGAAAAAGAAAATCGTACTGTTAATCAACTTAGGTACGCCGGACTCGCCAACCTTCAAGTCCGTTGCCAAGTATTTGTTTGAATTTCTGAACGATAAGTTTGTGATTAATCTGCCTTGGCTCTTTCGTAGCCTGTTGGTAAATTGTATCATTATCCCCTTTCGCGTTTTTAGGTCAACTGACAGATACAAAGAACTTTGGACACCGTCCGGCTCTCCCTTACGGTATTTCCTACTTCGGTTGGCCGATGAATTGCAAACGATTTTACCGAAAAATTACGAAGTGCATGGAGCCATGCGCTATCGCGCACCATCCATCCGAAGCACGCTGGAGAAAATAGCGACAAAGGATGTTGAAGAAATTATTGCTATTCTGCTCTACCCACAATACGCTTCTTCAACAACCGAAACTTCCATTCAAGAGCTACTCAAAGCAAAAAACAAACTGAATATACAAGCGGACATCAAAATAGTAGAACAATTCTATTTTGAACCAAGTTATGTAAATACATTTGCCGGTCACATTCAAACTTATCAACCCGAGCGGTTTGACCACATCTTTTTTTCGTTTCACGGGTTGCCACTATCCCAAATAAAGGATTGTGAAATTCAAAGCGGTACACCCAATGGTTGTCTCCAACCGACTGCTATTCCTAAAGACTGCTATTTGACGGCTTGTAAAAAAAACGCGGAACTTCTGGCTGATTCGTTAAATATTCCAACGGATAGATACAGCGTGGCTTTTCAATCGAGATTGTCAAAAAAATGGACAAAACCATTTACAGACAAGGAATTGATAAATCTTCTGAAAGCCGGAAAAAAGAAAATTCTTGTCGTAGCTCCTTCATTTGTGGCTGATTGTCTGGAAACGACCATCGAGCTGGGTGTGGAATACAAAGAATTGTTTTTGAAGAACGGCGGAGAAGAATTTGTAATGGTGGAAAGCTTAAATATTAGTTCGAACTGGGTTGAAGCGTTGGCTGAAATAGTCAAGAAATATTGATCATCCCTTCTCATTGTTTGCTCCCATCTTACCGACTTTTTTATATTTTAGTTAGGTTTCATGCTAAAAAACTTCTCTACAGTTTATGTTCCTTATCACAATCATCGACCTTTACAGTCGCTACGTTGTCGGTTGGTCTTTGTCCAATGCGAGAACGCGGAATGGTGTACACAGGTACTTGACGAAGCGATAAAAGAACACGGAGCCCCCGAAATATTCAACACCGATTAGGGCGGTCAGTTCACGAGTGATGTTTTCACAAATACGCTAAAGGAGAACGGCATACGCATCTCGATGGATGGTAAAGGCAGGGCATTAGACAATATCTCATCGAGTGCCTTTGGAGAAGTGTAAAATAAGAGCATACCTATTTGAATGTTTATGGAGACGGACTATATTTGTGGAAAGGATTAAGTGAATATTTTCAGTTCTATAATAGGGAACGATTGCACCAATCGTTGGATTACAAGACACCGGAAACCGTGTATAAAACAGCTGCTTGATGGCACAAAAAAACATACAAAAAAGGTTTATAGAATTGTTGGGCATTTTTTTTCTTTCCAAACGTCCTCTTGTTTTTGGGAGGAGATTTGAAAAGAAAAAATAATTGAAGGAGACACCAAAGACTTTCAATTTAAAGAGCCAACAAAATAAGAAATAACAAGTATCAAAACGAATAAAAAAAATATCTTAACTTTGAGTTAAATCACTCCAAAGTTTGGAGAGTAGCTTATATATTAGAGATTATATAAATTAGGGTCTGCTGAAGAATCATTAATTATCTATATTTCAACAAATTAGATTATTTTTTTTCTTGCATAATTTCACGGTTTTATGTAAATTTGTATCAAAATCCTTGCACTTATGTTCAAATACACATCACAAAAACAGTTGTCGATTTTTGATTTTCATACCGACTTTGAAAGCCACCTGAGTGCGGAAAACCGCTGGGTTAAAATGGCTGAACTGCTTGACCGGGACAAGCCGGCAACCGTCTATGCCAAAAACTTTTCCACCACCATGGTGGCAAGCAGTGTGGACGCTCGTATCGTAATC
>JBKEBE010000159.1:0-20091 GCA_047973025.1 Paludibacteraceae bacterium | reverse complement strand
GAGCTTACACCGGGTTTCTTGTCTTTCAGACCTGAATGTCCTTCGGCTTGATAGCGTTTCCATGTATTGCTAATGGTGTTTTTATTAACTCCAAGCGTTAAGGCGATATCACCCTTTTTATGACCTGCTTTTACTAACGAGATGATATTACGTCTCTGTTGTTCGCGAGATTCTTTTGATAGTTTTCTTGCATCTTGTTTCATGATGCAAAGATATTAAATATTTATGAAATAATTGCCGTCAGGTTAATACTGACTTGATTTAAGAAAATCGGGAAACGAGTACTATCGTTTTTTTGAGACAAAACAGAAAAAATGAATTTTTAGAACCCACCTTATTAACCCGACACTAATATAACGTGATGTTATTCTACACAAATAGCTGTTTATGAATACTTTGACACGTAAAAAATGTCGTTATTAACCCGCCTGGTTAATAATATAAGTCGAATATTCGTTTTATGCAAATACCAAAATTAATTCGTCCTGTGAATAACTAACTTCGGCATATTATTTGTTTCTTTGTAGGAAATCGGACGAATTACACGAAACATCAATACAAAAGTCATGAAAAAATTACTTGTAAAATCAGCGTTTGCAGTTGCAATACTGCTTTCCGCAATCTCCTTTACCGGATGTGGCTCCACCTATTACGGCACATCTTCCGGTGGCGACAACTACTATGATTACGTGAACAACAATCCGAACTGGGCACCAAGCTATTATACCGGATCGCGTTACTATTATTTTCCGGATATCGAAACATACTACGATCTGGCTACCCGAGATTTCATCGTTTTGAACAGAGGACAATGGTTGTTCGCTCCTTCAATTGTTGCCTTTTATCCCACTTACGATTTGTTTAACAGTTACATAATCATACTAAACAGAAGCGTTTATCAACCCTGGATGCACCATCAGTATTATGTCAGACATTATCCTCGCTACTATTACATTGATTACTATGATTACAGCAATATTCCTTATGTGCGTGGATTCAACGAAAACAAAAAAGGGGCAATATATTACGGCAATGACGAGCACTACAAAGCGAGACCCTGGGATGACCGCAATATTCGTAGCAACAGAAGTTTCAACTATTCCGGTGAAGACAGACGCGTACAACAAGAGACTACGCGGCGAGTGAATCAAGAACGAGCTTCAACAGCTAATAGAACGAAAACGACTTCTACTGCATCCACAGCAACGAGAAAAACGGACAACACCGTTACCGACAGTCGATCTATCGATACAAATAATACTAACAGAGTTGAGCGGACTCAGCCTACAACATCGTCCACTCGTAGCTCCAGACAAAGTTCAACCCCAACGAATCAGTCTCAGACCGAACAGCAAACTACAACTACACGACGTACTACCGATACCAACTATTACGGATCGCCGATTGGGAACCCGGTACGCGTAGAATCTCAAATGCGCAGAAAAGAATCGGACAGAACATCGACCGGTACGAGTAGCTCAAACAGAAGTTCTTCAAGCTCTACCGGTAGTCGCCGGTAAGTATAAAAACTCTACCTGTCAAGTTTCACAACGTTATTGATAGCATTTATCCTTTTCTGAGTGTAGTGAAGGCTTAGCCGAAACGGAACTCGGAAGAGGATAAAATAAAAATTATTAGAGCATACTTGTGCAACTATGAAAGAGAATTATTTGTATTTCAAATAATTAAACTCGCGTTTGGTTGTGATTTTAAATTGAATTTATTTATCGAGACGCTAACAGCATTGTGGCTCGACATACCGCAGAGCAATCCGGCCTTCTCTCCATCTTCTTCTCTACAAAAAACCCATAATACTTTGCTTGCCAATAACTTAATTCTAAATCTATTGATTCGCAAGTTCGGGATAAACCCGAACATAATGAAAAATATAAAAATCACCAACGAATTCGGAAACTACGGTAAAATTGCCTATGACAATGATGAATTTTATAACGAACTATTGTGATTAAAAACATCGGGTGCAACAGGCGATTGATTGTCAATGGAAATGATTTCCGTAACCACGTATCTGCTGAATCCGCGCCAGGGAAGTGCTCCGTTGTATTCTACATAACGTAATTCCATATCTTTTCCGCTATTGAGCATCAGCGTTTCGGCAATTTTCTCATCCTCTACCGAAAACTCAAACTCATACGATTGAATAGCCGAACCGGGTGTTTTGCCTGAAGAACGGAATCCGGATTGAATCAGCTTCCCTTCGTAAGTTTTGAAAATGACACCTTTATAGACCATGTAGTTTAGTTCGCCGGCTTTTACTCCCTCGCCAAATTGGAAATAAAATTTGTAATAAATAAATCCGGCAAGGCCTAGTATGACAATAACAATTGCTATCCAAACTGTTTTTTTCATGACAAATTAAATTTAAATTTGTTTTCAGTAAAAATTACCTTGCAAATGTACTATTTTTCTTCCGGTTTTAATTCTCCAATCAAATTATTATTGCTATTTTTACAAAGAAAATCAACGAAATATTAATCCTAAAACATGCGATTATGGATGACAGATGGGTTACATTAGCAATAAGAACATATCAACGGGCTCAAATGATCAAAACTGTCTTAGAACAGAACGACATAGAGACCGTGATTCATAACTTGAATTTAGAAAACCCGGAAACAGCAGTCGGTGTAAGGGTTCGAATTAAAGAAAAAGATCTTCCCGCAGCATTGAGCATTGTAGAAGAAGTAGAAAAAGAATGGGAAAAGCAAGCTCAGAAAGAGAATCCGTTGCGGGGTAAAACCATTTTAATTCCCGTAGGACTAAGCGATCAAATTAATGCGGTATGTAAATACGGGTTTCATTATGCCAAAAAGTTAGAAGCTCATGTGGTTTTTCTTCACGCCTATTTAACACCTGCTTATACAATAACATCAGCCTCAAATACCGAAATCAACACGTACAGCCTTACAGATACGGAGACCCTTCGCCGTATTGTTCGTACGAATAACGCCGATGTTGAGAATCTGACAAACCTGATAAAGAAATGGATCGATAGCGGCGAAATCCCAAATGTTAATTTTCGTTTTGAAATGAGAGAAGGGGTTGCCGAAGATGAAATTTTGGCATACTGCAAAAAAGAAATGCCGGCGCTTATCATCATGGGCACCCACAGCAAACATCCTAAAGGCGACAATATGCTGGGAAGTGTTACGGCTGAAGTTTTAGAAGCAAGTCCCGCGCCTGTTATGGCTATTTCATCCGAAATAGAAATGCAACCGGATGACATTCGCCGGGTGGCTTTTTTGACAAATTTTGACCAAAAAGATTTAATTGCCATTGACAGCGCTATCTCTTTCCTGAAAAACGACAATTTTGAAATGACGTTCATTCATGCCGCCGAGCAGAAGGATTCGTGGGATGAGGTTATGCTCTCCGGCATCAAAACCTATTTTGCCAACCACTATCCCGATGTAAAAACGGATTATGCTTTCCTGAGAAAAGATGGAAACTTGGACAGAATACAATCCTTTCTCGAAACGTCAAAAATTGATTTAGTCGCGCTAAACACAAAGAAGAGAAGTTTAATTGCCCGATTCTTTAATCAAGGCATCGCCACGAAGTTGCTTTTCAATATTGACACACCGTTGCTCGTTATGCGTGTATAGCAGTAGATTTTTATTTTTCAACGAATGCTCAGAAATGAAAAAAGAACTTTTCCTATCCATCCTTTTGCTGTTTGCGCTCGAAACAGTTTATGCCCAAAATAGAGATAAAAAACTTCAGATGCTGATTGAAAAAGAAGTGGCCGGATTTCGCGGTACAGCAGGCGTATATGTTAAAAACCTGAAAACCGGCAAGGAAGCTTTTGTCAACACGGACACTGTTTTTCCTACCGCAAGCACAATTAAGGTACCCATTATGGTCGGTATTTTTGATAAAATCGAAAAGGGGGAACTGGATTACTTTCAGCCACTGATTTATTCTGCTGATCGACAGCTTTACGATGGAGATACAGGTCTGATAGCATCATTGAAAGACAGTACACAGGTCTTGCTAAGTGTAGTACAAATACTTAGCATATGCACCAGCGACAACAGTGCCGGCCTTTGGTTGCAGGAGTTAGCCGGCACCGGAACGACTATCAATCAACTGATGGGTGATATCGGGCTGAAAGATACACGGATAAATTCTCGAACACCGGGTAGAGAAAAGGAGCGTACCAAGATGGGTTGGGGGCAGACTACTCCCAAAGAGATGGCTTTACTTTTTATGAAAATAAGAAATCGTGAAATTGTCAGTTCGGCAGCCTGTGACGAAATGTATCGATTGCTTGGTACCATATATTATGATGACCGTGCGTTGAGTCAAATCCCGCCGACGGTAAAAACGGCATCGAAGCAGGGAATGGTAAGCACTTCTCGTTCAGAAGTAGTATTGGTAAATGCACCGCATGGGGATTACGTATTGTCTGTTTACACAAAAAATCAAAAAGACACTTCGTGGCATACGAATAATGAAGGTCGGTTGTTGATAAAACGGATATCCGGTATTGTTTGGAATTATTTTGAGCCGAAATATCCTTGGAAACCGGCTGACGGTTGGGAAAAATACGAAGAAACGGATTTTGACTAAAGTTCTTTTTGAAGAAATTTTCCGGTATAACTTTTTTTGTTTTTACTAATTTCACGTGGCGTTCCCGAGCAGAGAACGTATCCACCGCGACGTCCGCCATCCGGTCCCATATCAATAATGTAGTCAGCCACTTTTATAACGTCTAAATTGTGTTCGATGATAATCACGGTATTCCCTTTATCCACCAAACGTTTTAAGACTTTTAAGAGTACGCGGATATCTTCAAAATGCAACCCGGTGGTAGGTTCATCAAGGATGTACAGTGTTTTTCCGGTATCTTTCTTAGACAGTTCCGTAGCCAATTTCACACGCTGACTCTCTCCACCGGAAAGTGTCGTACTGCTTTGTCCGAGCTTGATATAGCCCAGCCCTACATCTTGCAGAGTCTTTATTTTATTCAAGATTGAAGTCTGATTCTCGAAAAACTCGACAGCTTGATTGATAGTCAGATTCAAGACATCGGCAATGGATTTTCCTTTGAAACGGACTTCCAATGTTTCCCGGTTGTATCGTTTGCCATTGCAACTCTCGCAAGGGACGAAAACGTCGGGAAGAAAATTCATTTCGATGGTTTTGTAGCCATTTCCGCCACAGGTTTCGCAGCGTCCACCGGCGGTATTAAACGAGAATCGTCCGGCTTTATATCCACGTATTTTAGCTTCGGGAAGCGACGCGAATAAATTACGTATATCGCTAAAAACGCCCGTGTATGTCGCGGGATTGGAGCGTGGTGTTCTGCCTATAGGCGACTGATCCACCTGCACCACTTTATCTACATCTTCAATTCCCTCAACGCTTTCATATGCGAGCGGATCTTTTAGCGAACGGTAAAAGTGCTGACTCAAAATAGGTTGTAAGGTCTCGTTGACCAGTGTTGACTTTCCACTTCCCGAAACTCCCGTTACACAAATCATCTTACCCAGCGGAAAGGTTACGTCCACATGCTTTAAGTTATTGCCTTTTGCTCCCTTGATGGTAAGAAATTTTCCATTACCTTCACGTGGTTTTTCCGGAACTTCAATTTTTCGTTTTCCGGTCAGATAATCAGCCGTCAGGGTCTGTGCAAGAAGCATTTCTGCCGGTGTTCCGGCAAAGATCAATTCGCCACCAAAGCGACCGGCATGAGGTCCCATATCTACTACGTAATCTGCGGCGAGCATCATGTCCTTGTCGTGCTCCACAACAACAACCGAATTACCGGTGTCTCGCAATTTTTTGAGCGAATCGATTAGCAGTTCGTTGTCGCGCTGATGCAGACCAATACTTGGTTCGTCCAAGATGTAGAGTACGTTTACCAATTGAGAACCGATTTGCGTTGCTAATCGAATACGCTGACTTTCTCCGCCGGAGAGAGAGAAGGAAGGACGATTCATGGCTAAGTAATCCAAACCAACGTCGAGCAGAAATTGCAAGCGGGTGTTTAGTTCTTTTAATATCTCGGTGGCAATGGTTTTCTGTTTTTCGTCCAAATGGGGTTCAACGTTTTTGAGCCATTCGGCTAATTGGGCGATATCCATTTCTGCCAATTCCGCGATGTTTTTATCATGGACGCGAAAAAAAAGAGATTCTCTACGAAGGCGCTGTCCATTACATTCGGGGCATTTGACAGTTTTTGAATATTGATTTGCCCACTTTTGTTCGGTAGCCGAAGCCGTATTTTCCTGCTGCATCTCTATGTATTTGAGAATGCCGTCGTAGCTTAGGAAATAGTTTGAATTGCCGAGCGACTGATTTTTGATATTTAACCGTTCATCAGTGCCGTTCATAATTTCACCAACGGCATCTTCCGGAATCTCCGAAATGGGCGATTTCAGCGTGCAGTCGTATTTTTCCAAAATGGCTTCAACCTGCCAAAAAATCATGCTGTTTTTGTATTTTCCGAGTGGCGCAATACCACCGTTATAGATGGATACAGATTTGTCGGAAATTATTTTTTCCAGATCAATCTCGTTCACAAATCCCAGCCCTTTGCAGTGCTCGCAATAGCCGTGTGGCGAGTTAAAAGAAAAATGGTGTGGAGCCGGTTCGTCATACGAAATGCCGGTGGATGGACACATGAGTTTTCGACTGAAATAGCGGGTTTCATCGGTCTGCGCGTCTAAGAGCATAATTACGCCGTCGCCTTGTTGCATCGCCTTTTGCATGGATTGTAGCAATCGTTTGCTGTCTTTGGATGAAACGTGTAATTTGTCTATTACGACTTCGATGTCATGGATTTTGTACCGATCCAGTTTCATGTTATAGGCGATCTCTTGCACTTCGCCGTCCACGCGCACAGTCAGATAGCCTTTTTTCCGTACATTTTCAAACAGCTCGCGATAATGTCCCTTTCGTCCGCGTACTAACGGAGCGAGAAGTAGCATTTTCTTTCCGTCATAATCTTTAAGGATTAAATCTACAATTTGTTCGTCTGTATATTTGACCATCTTTTCGCCGGACGCGTAGGAATAAGCTGTTCCTGCTCGTGCGTATAGCAAGCGTAGGAAGTCGTATATCTCGGTAGTAGTCCCCACGGTAGAACGGGGATTTTTGTTGGTAGTTTTCTGTTCGATGGCAATGACAGGACTCAATCCGGTAATTTTATCGACATCGGGTCGCTCCAAGTTTCCCAGAAAGCTACGAGCATAAGCCGAAAATGTTTCAATGTATCGTCTTTGTCCTTCTGCATAAATCGTATCGAAAGCCAGTGAGGACTTACCGCTGCCACTCAGACCGGTAATCACTGTGAGAGAATCGCGTGGGATGGTAACATCAATATTTTTTAGATTATGCACTCGAGCTCCGATAACTTCGATCGTTTCATCGGATACAGGCAGGTGTACGTGAACGGTTTTATTTTCCAAAACGACTAATTTTAATAACTTGCAAAGTTACGAAAAATTAAGGGAGTGAAAAATTAATTTTATAGGATAAATAGTCCTCTATCACCATTTATTCGCTAAAAATAAGTAATTTTGCCGGCTACAACAAAAAATCTGTTTTCGATATGAAAGTTATTAAGTTTGGCGGTTCATCAGTAGGAACAAATGAGGGTATATTAAGTGTCAAAAAAATCGCTTCATCGCTTGACGAACCGGTAATCGTAGTTGTTTCCGCACTCTCAGGTATAACCGATCAACTTTATGCTGTTTCAAAATTAGCGTCAAACGGTACCGAGTCGTATTTATCCGACATCGAAAAGATTATCGAACGCCACTACAAGCTTGTTGACGATGTGATTCCTTTACAAAAAAAAGAAGATACAAAAGGAAAACTCAAGATTCACTTCTCCGATTTATCCAACATCCTCCGAGGAATTTTTCTTATTAAAGACATCTCGACACGCATAACCGATACCATTGTAAGCTACGGCGAGGTGCTTTCATCCATTATTGTTGCCGATTTAATTGATGGAGCGGTACACCTTGACGCGCGTAATTTCGTCAAGACAATTAATCAATTCGATAAACACATTGTGGATTTTTCGGCAACGAATAGACTTATCAGTGAGACTTTTGCTAAAATTCCGAAAATTTCCGTCTGCGGCGGATTCATTGCAACTGACGTTTCTACCGGTTTTACGACCAACCTCGGCAGGGGTGGTTCCGACTACACCGCTTCCATCATCGCTTCAGCACTCGATGCTGTCAAACTCGAAATCTGGACGGACGTGGACGGGTTCATGACAGCAGACCCCAGAGTTATCAGTGGTGCTTATGTTATTGAACACCTGAGTTTTAGCGAAGCGATGGAATTGTCCAATTTCGGTGCCAAAGTAATTTATCCGCCGACAATATTTCCGGTTTACCACAAAAATATTCCGGTTGAAATAAAAAACACCTTCAATCCATCGGCGAATGGAACTTACATTACCAGTTCAAAAAGTCCTGTCAGAAATGGAGGCAAGGCTATAAAAGGCATCTCGTCCATCAACGACACTTCACTCATTACCATACAGGGACTCGGAATGGTGGGTGTTATCGGGGTAAATTACCGTATTTTTCGCGCATTAGCCGAAAATGGCGTCAGTGTTTTCCTCGTATCTCAGGCTTCTTCTGAAAACACAACTTCTATTGGTGTAAGAAACGCGGATAGCAAACTCGCCGTGAAAGCACTTCGAGAAGAATTTAAACCGGAAATCCAGCAAGGAGACATCAATAAAATAGAATCGGAAGACGACTTGGTAACCATCGCCATCGTGGGCGACAACATGAAGCGAACCCCCGGTATCGCGGGTAAGCTGTTCGGGACGCTGGGACGCAATGGTGTTAATGTTATAGCCTGCGCGCAAGGAGCTTCCGAAACAAACATATCATTCGTAACCGATAGAGTAGTGCTTCGTAAGGCATTGAATGTAATTCATGATTCTTTCTTTTTGTCTGAATTTAAGGTGTTGAATCTTTTTGTTGTTGGAGTCGGGACAGTAGGTGGCAGCCTGTTGAATCAAATCAAGAGTCAACGTCAAAATTTAATGGATCAAAACGGATTAAAAATCAACGTTGTAGGCATCGCATCCAGTGCCAAAATGATGTTTCATCGATCGGGGATTAATCTGCACGACTGTGTTCCGAAATTAAAATCCGATGGAGAAAATGGTACCATTAAAAAGTTTTTAGAAGAAATTTTGAAAATGAATATCTACAATTCCGTATTTGTAGATTGCACGGCAAGTCAGGAAGTTTCAGATGTCTATCAAAGTTTACTTGAAAATAACATTTCGGTAGTAACTGCCAATAAAATCGCGGCTTCATCGGAATATGAAAAATACGAGAAGTTGAAAGACACTTCCCGCCAGCGTGGCGTAAAATTCCTGTTTGAGACAAATGTCGGAGCGGGTCTGCCAATCATCAATACAATGAATAATCTGACAAATAGCGGAGATCATATTTTAGGTATGGAAGCGGTACTTTCAGGCACATTGAATTTTATTTTCAATACTATCAGCGAGACGATTCCATTGAGCAAAGCCATTCGAATGGCAAAAGAAGCCGGTTTTTCCGAACCGGATCCGCGAATTGATTTGAGTGGCAAGGACGTTATTCGTAAATTAGTCATTTTAGCCCGTGAAGCAGGATATCACGTTGAACAAAGTGATGTTAAAAAGAATCTTTTCATTCCGAATGAATACTTTGCAGGAAGTATTGGAGAGTTTTGGAAGAATATACCGTCAATTGACGGTGAATTTGAAGCAAACCGCAAGAATCTGGCTAAAGAAGGAAGTCGGTGGCGTTTCGTCGCAAAAATGGATAAAGGCGATTGTTCGGTCGGCTTGCAAGCCGTGAACAGCACGCATCCATTCTATGATTTGCAGGGGAGCAACAATATCGTGCTGATCAAGACTGAACGCTACAACGAATTTCCGATGCTAATCAAGGGATACGGAGCCGGAGCCGGAGTAACCGCCGCCGGTGTTTTTGCCGATATTATCAGCATAGCAAACATCCGATAGCCCCCTAAAATTACATGAATGGAAAGATTCACACCGCATAATGTATCGAAAGTGTTAGCGGCTATTATCGTAGTTCTTTGTTTTCTCAGTATTTCAGCTTGCAAAAAGCAAACGGCTCAATTCCCATCAAACAAATCATTCAAAGTCGATTCAGCCGATTTGAGCCTTCAAGAACACAATCGAAAATTAATCGCAATCGAAGATAGCATTCTTACCCAGTTTGCAAAAGGTCAATCGTTGCCTTTTGTAAAATCCTATGTCGGATTGTGGTATTTCGAGAAAACAACAGAAGCCAAAAGCGATATCGTAAGCCGTGACTCCGTGATCACACTCTCCTATGATGTGTATGATTTTGCCGGAAATTTGTTGCAAGAAATCGAAAATAAAACGATTCATTTGGGCAAAAAAGAAGTTCCGGCAGGACTGGAAGAAGGGTTAAAAATAACGCACGGGACAAAGTCCATACGTCTTATTATCCCTTCGTATTTGGGTTACGGCAGTCAAGGGAATGATAAGGTAAAACCAAATACGTCATTGTATCTTGTTGTAACTGTGCAATAAAATCACTATTCCGCGTTTGCTTAGAATAAGTGATCTAACAGAATTATTTAGCAATAATATTATTTAACTTTTTTATTTAACAACAAAATCGGATATTTGTAGATTATTTCATTCCCGAGAATTGTGGCAGAGCCATTCAATCTGAATTAAACATCCAATACAATGATTCATAGTGTTTTGTGAATGTCATTTGAATCAAAAATTAATTTTTAACGATGAGAAAAATTGTCTTTTTTTCCGCTTTTATAGTGCTTGTATCACTTTTGGCTTCTTGCCGTAACGATGACAGCTATTCCGCGCTTCAAAAAAAGGAAGAAAATACCATAAAAGCATATATAAAACGTGAAGGTATTGACGTCGTTACGACTTTGCCTACCACCTGGAATGAAAACACCTATTACCTGTCTCCCAGCGGATTATATTTCCATCTGGAAGATAAAGGGAATGAGGACAAAACGCTCAACACCACATCTAAGACTAAAATTGGTTTTTATACCATCGAATACGAATTAGATGAGAATAAAACCATCCTCTCCAAAAAATGGGAATCCGGAGACGTACCCGGCGGAAGTCCGATTACGTTAATCTACGGAGACTCTTACTATTATACAGTCTATGGTACAGGGATTTACGAAGCCATAGGTCTAATGAAAAACAAAGAATCCGTAGCAAAAATCATCGTTCCATCTTTTTTGAATACATCTTCTTACAGCAATGTGCTGAAAGCGGTTAGTTACGACATACGAATTGCTGTGGTTAACTAATGTATCCGCAGTATTTTTAATATCTTCAGTATCGATTTTTTTTTCATTTCCATACTTCAACAAAAACCATGTCTTTAATCAAATCAATTTCAGGAATCCGCGGTACTATTGGTGGACAAGCAGGCGAAGGATTAACTCCGCTTGACATCGTTAAATTCACATCAGCATATGCCGCATTCATCCAATCTTCTAAAAGTACGTCGTCAAATACCATCGTAGTTGGTCGAGATGCTCGAATTTCGGGCGAGATGGTCGATAAATTGGTTGTTGGCACATTGCTGGGGATGGGGATGGATGTAACCGACATCGGATTGGCTACCACACCTACAACAGAGCTTGCCGTAACCATGGAAAACGTTGCCGGTGGAATTATTTTAACCGCCAGCCACAATCCAAAACAATGGAACGCGCTGAAATTGCTCGATGAAAAAGGAGAATTTTTGAGCGCTCAATCCGGCGAATCTATTCTAAAATTGGCAGAATCAGAAGATTTTACATTTGCAAAGGTAGAGCAGTTAGGCAACTTAACACAAAAAACAGAATTTACGCAAAAACACATCGAAAGTGTGTTGGCACTTGAATTGGTTGACGTTGAAGCCATTCGAGCTGCAGATTTCAAGGTTGCGATTGATTGTGTAAATTCCGTGGGTGGAATTGCTATCCCCGCTTTACTCGAAGCATTGGGAGTAAAGACCGTTGAAAAACTATATTGTGAACCAAACGGACACTTTCCTCACAATCCGGAACCGCTTCCGGAACATCTTACCGAAATTTCCGGTTTGATGAGATCGGGGAAATTCGATGTCGGTTTTGTCGTGGATCCCGATGTGGACCGTCTGGCTATTATTTGCGAAGACGGCAGTATGTTTGGAGAAGAATATACGCTGGTCGCCCTTGCCGATTATATTTTACGACACACGCCCGGCAACACGGTCTCTAATTTAAGCTCCACGAGAGCGCTGCGAGACGTTACACGCAAATACAATTGCAGCTACGACGCATCTGCCGTGGGCGAAGTAAATGTCGTTACCAAAATGAAAGAGACAAAAGCTGTTTTTGGCGGAGAAGGAAACGGAGGCGTCATTTACCCGGCAAGCCACTACGGACGAGATGCTCTGGTAGGCATTGCTTTGTTTCTCACACACCTTGCAAAAGAGAAAAAAACAGTCTCTGAATTACGAAAGACGTTTCCAAACTACTTCATGAGTAAAAATAAGATTGAACTAACTCCACAAATAGACGTAGATGGCGTTTTAGCCGTAATAAAGGGGAGCTACAAACAATATGAAATAAACGATATTGATGGCGTTAAAATTGATTTCCCTCAAGGGTGGGTTCATCTGAGAAAATCAAATACTGAGCCAATCATCCGAATCTATTCAGAAGCAGCCGGTCCTGAACAGGCAGAAAATTTTGCCAACGCCATCATAGCAGAAATCAAACGGATAGCCGATATTTAGGGAACTTGACAATTACTATTTGAGTATTGATGAAAAATCCGTTCATAAAGGTCATAATTACGTCAGTGTATTATCAGACGAATCCACCGGCGTGGTATTGGAAGTGGTGGAAGGTCGCACCAAATAAAGTGTCGACAAATTTTGTAGAGATGGACTTACCGTCGAACAGCGCCAAGAAGTCAAGACCATTTGCACCGATATGTAGGATGCCTTTATTTATGGGGCAAAGACCTATTTTCCAACTGCTAAGCACTGCCACGACAACTTTCATTTGGTCGGTTATTCAAACAAAGCCGTAGATAAAGCCCGCAAACGTGAAGTCAAGAAATTTGACGAATTAAGAGAAAATAAATATCTGTGGCTTAAAGACAAACGTAATTTTACAGAAAGACAGCGGTTAAAATTCGAAGCAATCATGAAAAGCAAGTACCCCGTTTCTTGTGCTTGGCAGATAAAAGAAAATTTTTGCGACACACAGTTTAAACAAGACCGCACCGAAGCTATTTCAATGTATGCGTATTGGCGAATGGATGTCTTAAACGCCACTATAAAAGAAATAACCGAAGTGGTCGAAATGTTTGACCGACATCAAGCCGGTATAATAAACGCAATAGAAACAGGTGCCAATAACGCACGTGCAGAAAGAATTAACGGATCGATACAAGAAATCAAAATGCGAGGAAGAGGGTATGCCAAACCTGAAAATTTTAGAATCGCTATTCTGTTTTGGCACGGTAGGTCAGACCTCATTTCACGCGAAAATTAGTAGAACCCAAAAAATAAAACGATAATATATGAAAGACTTAGAACCCAGAATCGTTTGGAACCATTTTTTTGAGATAACTCAAATACCGCGTCCATCGAAAAAAGAAGAAAAAATCAGGGCGTTTATTTTGAAATTCGCAACAGAAAATAAATACGATGCAAAAACAGACAAAGCCGGAAACGTCTTAATATCAAAGCCTGCGACAGTAGGGTATGAGAATCGTAAAACTATCATTTTGCAATCACACATGGATATGGTTTGTGAGAAAAACAAAGGCGTTGAATTCGATTTCGATAACGACGCGATTCAGACCGAAGTTGATGGCGAATGGCTACGGGCTAAAGGAACGACACTGGGAGCTGACAACGGAATCGGCATGGCTTTAGCACTTGCCGTATTGTCATCCAAAGAATTGAAACATCCAAAACTGGAATGTTTATTCACGGTTGACGAAGAAACCGGTTTGACAGGCGCTTTCGCCTTGGAAGAAAACTTCTTGACCGGCGATCTGCTCATCAACCTGGACTCGGAAGATGATGGAGAGATTTTTGTTGGCTGTGCCGGAGGAATCGATACTACGGCTCGTTTTCGTTACGATATGAAGAAAACTCCGGAAGGCTATTTTGCCTTTTCAGTAAACGTCTCAGGACTTTTGGGCGGTCATTCGGGAGATGATATTGAAAAACGCCGAGCTAACGCGAATAAGATTTTGAACAGAATCTTGTGGAACATGTACCGGGAGATGGATTTACGTATCGCTAAGATTGACGGAGGAAATTTACACAACGCTATTCCGCGCGAAGCTTCCGCGTTGGCTGTGGCTCCCTATGCCGATAAAGAAAAAATTCGCGTAATTTTCAACCAAGTTGCCGCCGAGATTGAAGTAGAAAATAAAGAAATAGAAACGAATATGCGTCTCGCGCTTCATTCCGAAGACGTACCTAAAGAAACGTTTACCAAAAAAGACACCGGAAAACTGCTCAACGCGATTTACGCCTGTCCGCACGGAATTAAAGCCATGAGTGCCGATATTCCCGATTTGGTAGAAACTTCAACGAATCTGGCTTCTGTAAAAATGACGGAGAACGATACGATAAAAATTGTTACAAGTCAACGTAGTTCCGTGGAAAGCACCAAATACGATTTGGCTCATCAGGTCGAAGCCGTACTAAAATTAGCCGGATGCAAAGTTACGCATGGCGACGGCTACCCGGGCTGGAAGCCGAATCTGGATTCTCAGATACTGAAAGTGGCTGAGCAAAGCTATGAAAAACTATTCGGGCAAGCTCCAAAAGTAAAAGCCATACACGCCGGATTAGAATGCGGACTTTTCTTGAAAAAATACCCACATCTGGATATGATTTCCATAGGTCCTACCATGCGTGGTGTTCATTCGCCGGATGAAAGACTACACATTCCCGCAGTAGGGAAAGCGTGGAAATGGTTGGTAGATATCTTGTCCGAATGTTGATTGCAGACGATTAAAATCTCGCTTTTTATTACCGACAAGTTTTGTCCAATTGTAATTCAAAAAATTGAAACGTAAAATAATCAACGACCCTGTTTTCGGATTTATCAATATCCCGAATGATTTTTTGTACGAAATTATCCAGCACCCCTATTTCCAGCGGATGAACCGGATAAAGCAACTCGGGTTATCTTCTTTCGTCTATCCCGGTGCGCAACATACAAGGATGTTACATTCGTTAGGTGCTATGCACCTGATGGGCGAAGCGATCGCACAACTTCGGCTTGCCGGTCAGATGATCAATTTTGACGAAGAAAACGCCGCCAGAGCTTGCATGCTCCTACACGACATCGGACACGGTCCATTTTCACACACACTGGAGCACACAATTGTTCAAGGTATTTCTCACGAGCAGATTTCGCTGTGGATGATGGAGCGAATGAATGAAGAAATGGGCGGGCGACTTGATTTAGCCATAAAAATTTTCACGAACAAGTACAAAAAGCATTTTCTACACCAGCTTGTCTCCAGTCAATTAGATATGGACAGGTTGGATTATTTGAGCAGAGATAGTTTCTTCTGTGGTGTGAGTGAAGGCATTGTCGGTTCTCAGCGGATTATCAAGATGCTCAACCTGCACGACGACCGATTAGTCGTGGAAGAAAAAGGAATTTATTCCGTTGAAAAATTTTTGGTTGCACGTCGTCTGATGTACTGGCAGGTCTATCTACACAAAACGTCGGTTGCTTCCGAAACAATGCTCACAAAAATATTGAAACGAGCCAAAGAATTGGCAGCTAAAGGAGAAGAATTGTTTGCGTCACCGTCGTTACGTTTTTTTCTTTATACTAAATTGTCGAAATACGATTTTGGGAAGTCTTCTAATGCATTGGAGCAGTTTTCGCAATTGGACGATACCGATATATTAAGCGCGGTAAAAGTCTGGGCTGAACATCCTGATACGGTTTTATCCATGCTCTGTACTAACTTTACCAATCGAAAATTATTTAAAGTCAAGATGGTGCAAAAGAAAGAGCACGGAGATGAACTACAAGCGAGATTTTTGGAAAGTTACTGCCAAAAATGGGGGATTGACGAACACGAAGCATCTTTTTTTATTCAAAAAATTATTGTTTCGACAGACACGTATAGTTCTAAGGATGATACGATTAATATCCTTTACAAGGATGGGACGGTAAAAGATATCGCCGAAGCGTCCGATATGCTCAATATCGAAGTACTGACAAAAAAAGTAGAGAAACATTATTTGTGTTATTTAAATATCTGAAATATGGATGGGATGATTTTTTTATCGTCCCAATATTTGTCCACAGCCTTATCAAAGAGTATTTTTAAGTCATAAGGCGATTTTCTCGAAATAGTTTTGTATTTTTGCACCCTAAAATTTTACGTATGGAGTTTTCAGCTCAACAGATAGCAGACCATTTGAGAGGCAATGTCATAGGCAATCCGGAAGTAAAAGTATGCGGTTTTTCAACCATCGAAAGCGGTAAACCAGGGACTCTGAGTTTTCTTTCAAATCCGAAATACACCCATTTTATTTACGAAACGCATGCGAGTATTGTACTTGTCAATAAAGATTTTGTTCCCGAAAAAGAAATGAAAACCACGCTTGTGCAAGTAGAAAACGCATACGAGGCACTCGCGATGCTTTTGAGCCGGGTAGAGCAGATGAAACCCAAGAAAAACGGCGTTTCACCACAAGCATTTATTTCGCCATCGGCAAAGATCGGAACAAACGTTTATATTGCCCCATTTGTATATGTGGGCGAAGGAGCTGAAATTGGTAACTACGTGTCGATTGACGCGAATAGCTACATCGGTGAAAATGTGAAAATCGGTGATAGTTCCCAGCTACATACCGGCGTGAAAGTAGAAAAGGAATGTGAAATCGGGAACCATTGCATTGTTCACGCAGGTGTTGTGATAGGATCAGACGGATTCGGATTTGCACCGACACCGGATGGTACTTACCGTAAAATACCGCAAGTAGGCAATGTAGTCATCGAAGATGATGTGGAAATCGGAGCGAACACTACTATTGATCGCGCGACGTTGGGAAGCACGATTATTCGCAAAGGGGTAAAATTAGACAACTTGGTGCAGATAGCACACAATGTGGAAGTGAAGAAAAATACGGTAATAGCTGCTCAGTCAGGTATTGCCGGTTCGTCCACTATCGGCGAAAACTGCGTGTTAGCCGGTCAGGTAGGAATAGCCGGACACATCGAAATTGCCGACGGATGCGTTTTTGGCGCACAAACGGGCGTTCCTAATTCCATAAAAAATCCCAAAAGCATTATGCAAGGTTATCCGGCAATTCCGGTAAGCGTATTCCGGAGAGCTTCGGTGGTTTATAAAAATTTACCGGAACTCCAGCGAATCGTGAATGAACTCCGGCGGAACAATTCTCCCAAACCGGAAGTTAAATAGTCACGTTCATAAAATTGACATTCGCGATAACCGATACTCACAGAGATATTGAAAAAAATTGCAAACAGTGTCCTAAGGGAATAATAGAAAAATCCATGGCAAATCAAAAAACGCTTAAAAATTCATTCGAACTAAAAGGAAAAGGACTGCACACCGGTCTGGAAATATGCATAAAATTTCTTCCGGCAGAAGCAAATACCGGAATCCGAATCAAACGCGTTGATTTAGAAGGACAGCCCGATATTCCGGCTTTAGCCGATTACGTAACTTCAACCAACCGCGGCACCATTTTGAAACGTGGAGACGTGCAAATTGGCACTATCGAACACGCGATGGCGGCGCTTTACGCGCACGAAGTGGATAACTGTACGATAGAAGTAGATGCTCCGGAGTTTCCGATTTTGGACGGGAGTGCCGGACCATTTTACGATGCCGTTGCAAAAATGGGTGTGATAGAATTGGATAAGGCAGATAAAGAACTTTATGTAGTAAAACAGAAAATTGAATTTTCCGATTCCGAGAGTGGCGCTAAAATTATGATTTTGCCTGATGACCAATTCAGTATTGATGTCTATGTCGATTACAAATCATCGGTTGTTGCTCCGCAATATGCTTCATTAGACTGTTTGGCAGATTTTGGAAAAGAAATAGCCAATGCCAGAACGTTTGTTTTTGTTCGTGAAATAGAGCCTTTGTTGAGTATGGATCTGATAAAGGGTGGCGATCTGGAAAACGCCATTGTAATTTACGATAAAGAAATGCCGCAAGACGAACTGTACAAATTAGCAGACCTGATGAACCAACCAAAGGTGGAAGTGGACGAACTGGGTATTATCGGTACAGAATTACGCTACAACAACGAATTGGCGCGTCACAAAATGCTGGATGTTATTGGCGATTTATCGCTGATAGGCAAACAAATACAGGGAAAAATCATCGCCAAATATCCGGGGCACAAGATCAATACGGCACTGGCAAAGCAAATTCGTAAGGAGCTGAAAAAGCAAGAAATTCAAGCACCGATATACGATGAGACCAAACCGCCCGTTTTAGATAATATCGCCATTCGGAAAATGCTTCCGCATCGTTGGCCCATTCAGATGGTGGACAAAATCATCGACATTCGCGAGCGTTCCATTGTGGGAGTAAAAAACATATCGGCGAATGAAACCATTTTTATGGGACATTTTCCGGAAGAACCGGTCATGCCGGGAGTATTGCTGGTGGAAGCGATGGCGCAGACCGGTGGTTTGCTCGTTTTGAGTCAACTGGATGATCCGGAGCATTACTCGACCTATTTTTTGAAAATTGACAATGTGAAATTCCGTCAAAAAGTAGTTCCCGGCGATACGGTTGTATTTCAGGTTACCTTAATGGATGAAATACGCAGAGGGGTAGCTTCCATGCGGGGATATGCTTTCGTAGGCGGGGTAATTACTACCGAAGCAGAATTTATGGCACAAATTGTAAAGAACAAATAAGAATTATACATTTAACACTACAACGTCCGTAGCACTTGTACGAAGAACAAAACGATACTTTTTTCAGCAAATAAGCATAACACTAACTCGATTAACTAATTAACAGAACTCTGTCCGCCAAAATCTCCTTATTTCAGGAAAAGGCAGACCTTTTATATGAAACAGCCATTAGCATATATACACCCTGACGCAAAGATTGCGCGTACGGTTGTGATAGAACCATTTGTTACAATTGATAAAAATGTGGAAATAGGAGAAGGAACCAGTATCGGTTCCAACGTAACTATTCTTGAAGGAGTGAGAATCGGAAAGAATTGTCGAATTTTTCCCGGTGCCGTCATCGGTGCTACTCCACAGGATTTGAAGTTCAAAGGTGAAGATAGTTTAGTGGTTATAGGCGATAATACGACCATTCGGGAATTTGTAACCATCAATCGAGGTACCATCGCTAAAGGTAAAACCATTGTTGGAGACAATTGCTTAGTAATGGCATATTGTCATATCGCGCATGATTGTATTGTCGGGAATAACGTAATAATGGGTAATACAACGCAATTAGCGGGCGAAGTAGAAGTCGCGGATTTTGCCATTACCGGCGGAGGAACGTTGGTACATCAATTTACGCGAATCGGTACTCATACGATGATACAAGGTGGCTCCAAGGTATCAAAAGACGTTCCTCCTTTTGTAACAGCCGGTCGTGAACCGCTTTCTTATGCCGGAGTAAATTCCATCGGACTTCGTCGTCGCGGATTTACAAACGAACAAATCCGTGAAATCCAGGACGTTTACCGCTACTTGTATCAATCCAGAATGAATACGACGAATGCCATCGACCATATTCAGCAAGAACTCCCCGCGACTAAAGAGCGAGACGAAATCATTCTTTTCATAAAAGATTCGCCCCGGGGAATTATCAAAGGATATTTTGACTAAGCCAACCTGTTTTCCAGTCAGAGCTTTTTTTTAGATCAATCAAATTTGGTTCTATTTTTATTTAACTGTATCAATCTCCCTGTCGGGCAGTTTTTGGGTAATATTCATGGAAAAGAAAAATCTAAATTTTATCGAACAAATCGTAGAAGATGATTTGGCAAAAGGCAAGAATGACGGACG
>JBKEBE010000154.1:0-33207 GCA_047973025.1 Paludibacteraceae bacterium | reverse complement strand
CGAACCAATAGTTCTCCTTTCGGCAGATAATCGGTAGATTTCATTCCAAGCACATCAAAAATATTTTTCTTGGCAAAATCGCGAAGGTTTTCCGTTGAGATTAATTCGATTATTCGTTGTAAGGTGATGTAGTTCAGGCAACTATATTGCGTGTCGGTTTTCGGAGCAAAATCACGACGACAAGTCGAAATGTAATGAATTAAACCATCCGGATTAGGGGCTCCGATTTGATTCCGGAGTGTTTCCACAGGCGCGTAAGGGGGCAACCCCGATGTGTGTGTAAGTAAATCTATAATTCGAATATCTGTCGTTTTTCCGTCAGGAGTTTTCCATCCTTGAAATTCAGGAATGAATAAATTTACTTTATCCTGCAACCGAAGTCGTCCACGCTCAATGAGTATCATTACCGAAGTGGCAGTCGCAATAGGCTTGGTCAAGGATGCCAAATCAAAGATTGTGTTTACATCCATTTTCACGGTGTTCGGGTAAACTTCTTTTAGCCCATACGCTTTCAGATAAGCCATTTTACCATTTCGCACCACTCCCAATACGGCACCGGGAATTTCCTTATCCGTCATCGCTTTTTCAATAACTTCATCCACATAACGCAGGTGAGCAGAACTCATACCGACTTCTTCGGGAGTAGATTTTGGCAACGATTGGGCATTTGTATGGCACGAGCATAGCATGAATACGCCCAACAAGAAAAGTCCTTTCACACTATAACGTGAAACTTTGTGCCTGTAACTTTTCTTGCTGCTTCGTTTTGGAAACTTGTTCTTCATGTGTTTAAAATTTAGTTTTTACATTAAGGTTACAGATAAGACACATTGCTAATCATCTCTCCTTACGTGTCAAAGTTAGTTGAAATGGATGTTTCTGTCCATTCTTTACTAATTTCTTATGAAAGTCTCCGATAGGGTATTTACAGCGCGATATTGTACGCATCCACCGCATTTTTTACCGAGCCGTGCATCAGTAGCAAAGCTTTAGCCTTAGAGTAGGGCAATCCTAATTCGTCAACGATCATCCTTGTGCCGCGATCTACCAACTTCTGATTACTCAACTGCATGTTGATCATTTTATTGCCCTTTACACGTCCTAATTTTATCATTACCGAAGTTGTAATCATATTCAGTACCATTTTCTGAGCAGTGCCGGATTTCATGCGTGAACTTCCGGTTACATACTCCGGTCCGACGATTGTCTCGATGGCAATCTCAGCAGCTTCAGCCATCGGGCTTTCGGGATTACTGGTTATGCACGCGGTTAAGATTCCGTGTATCCGAGCTTCGTTGAGTGCTCCGATGACGTATGGGGTAGTGCCTGAAGCTGCAATTCCGATAAGTGTATCATTCTTATCGATGCTGTAGTCCAACAATTCTTTCCAGCCCATTGCCGTATCGTCTTCCGCATTTTCTACCGGATTGCGCAAAGCAGTATCGCCACCGGCTATCAGTCCGATAATGAGCGTGGATGGCATGCCGAACGTTGGTGGAATTTCTGATGCGTCTAACACACCCAAACGACCGCTCGTCCCGGCGCCCATATAAAAAATCCGACCTCCTTTTTTCATACGCGGAACGATTTGTTCGACTAACTCTTCCAGTCGGGGTATTGTCTTTTGAACGGCTAATGCTACTTTTTGGTCTTCGGTATTGATGTTTTCCAGGATTTCCCGTACCGATTTTTTTTCTAAATCATTATAGAGTGATGCCTGTTCAGATATTTTTGTAAACATATTTCTTCGAATTATTGAGATTGTTTCGACGATAGTCGAGAAAAATTGTATTTTGTCGGAAAGGAGAAGCGGTATTGACCTTGTAGAAGTATCTTTTGGGCTTCGTTTCCATTCCGAAACGTTATAAAATAATATGTTTTACACTGTGATATTTGATTAAACCTTCCATCGGACTTTGTATGATTTTTCCGACTTTCATGCCCATGCTATTCACGGCTTCTTGAAGTACGTCCTGGTAATTAAATGCGACCGAACCCACAAAGTGAATCGGTAACTTATCCCAGTCGTTGTATTGCATGACGTTGCGTTTTAGAAATGATTTGAAACTGTTCATAACCAGATTGCGAATGGATGGGTCGCTCAGATTTTCGGCAACGAACGGAGAAAAAGTGGATAAGAAACGATTGGGGAAAGGCTTGCGGTAAACACGATCGATTATATCTCCAACCGTCAGCTCGTATTTCGATAAAAATTTCTCCTTTAAGCCCGGTGTCAACTGATTTTTCAGCAAATCACTCACGAGTAATTTCCCCAGTACGGCTCCACTGCCTTCATCACCCAGAATGAATCCGAGCGGAGATACATTTTCTACAATCTGTTTCCCGTCATAAGAGCACGAATTAGACCCCGTTCCCATGATGCAGGCAATGCCGGGTACGTAACCACACAGGCCCCGAGCCGCAGCCAGCATGTCCGTACTGACTTCTATCTCGTTTTTTACTTTGATGTTTTTCTGGATAGCACGCCTAACCACTTCCACTTTGTCGAAGGTACAGCCCGCGCCGTAAAAATAAACGGCGTCAAAATCCTGCGTATCCAATTGTAAAATGAGCGTTGTCTCTATTTCATTACTAATCTCTTCCTCGGATTGAAAGAAAGGATTTATCCCTTTGGTTTTGGCTTGTTTAACCAATTTGCCATTTTCTACTACGCTCCAATCTACTTTTGTGGAGCCACTGTCTGCTATTAAGATCATATTTTTTTGTTTAAATGTTTAAAATTTGAAGGTATGAAAGAATACGTATCCGATTAAATTTTCTCCGTATTTCACTTTGGAAATTTATCTTGTTAAAGTTTTATATAAATTTTCTTTTTGTAGAGTATATACCCAAAAATCCAGTTGAACCCGACAAACAACAGCGCGAATATCAACGATGCCGGATAGTCGCCAAATACAGGTTGAAGAATCCCTTGGTAAATCCGGCCTTTCAGACTGGTTGTGGTTTCACCAAAATTGACAATTATATTCCCGATGACGATGGACAATACCGCTGCCAGTGTGTACATAAGCAACGGATTGACACCAAAGGCTTCAAAGAATCGACACCAAGACTTTTTCCCTTTTACGTCAATGATCCAAATGAGCAATGCGAGTAAAGTGGAAGCCTGTCCGCAAGTCGTCAGCACAAAAGTTGGCGACCATATTTTTTTATTAATCGGAAGTCCGTATGCCAATAAAAATCCGCTGAAAGTCAGTACAGCGCCAACGATAAACAGGCGTTCAATTTTTTGATGAATATCGTTGGTTTCCATCATAATTTTACCCACGTAAAAGCCGAGCAAAACATGCGCGATAGCCGGTATGGTGCTTAAAATTCCTTCCGGTTCGATACCGTTGTCGTTGTACATGTGTGCTTCACCCAGAATCTTGTAATCAATAATGGACAGGATATTACTCGTGTCATACGCGTAACCGTTGCCAATCAAAAGCAAAATGGAGTAGCCAATCAGTAGGAAGGCTATCAGCCACGGAATGAATTTGTGTTTGACGGTTATAATAATCAGCGAACCAATTCCGTAACACAGGGCCAAACGGGGAATGACACCTAAAATCCGTATCCGGTCAAAATTCCACATCGCTTTTCCAAGCCGTTCGAAAAAGGGTAGAGACACGAAGTCCGCACTGTTAAAATTTCGACAAGTCAATGAAAACCAAGCAATCCCTAATCCGACCAAGTAAAGTAAGATTGTTCGTTTCACAATCTTCATTACGGTGGATGAATTGGCTTCGAAATTGAACTTCTTCAATGCAATAAACATGGAGATTCCCATAATAAACATGAAAAACGGGAACACCAAATCCGTAGGCGTCAATCCATTCCACGAGGCGTGTCCGAGCGGTGCATAGACACTGCCCCACGAACCCGGATTATTTACGAGTATCATTCCGGCAATGGTAATACCCCGAAGAATATCAAGCGCAAGAATACGTCTGGAGCTTTTCATTGATGTGTTTTTTTGCATTGAGCGTGTTGTAGACACCATAATGTGTTAATTTTTGGTTAACCTTTTTGTTACACCATCCACCAAATAAACGATGGAAACATATGGGATACCGGAGTTGGTTTCCAGCCCGATTTCACAAGTTCGGCTATTGGAATAGCCTACTTTGGCACCTGTACGTTCAATTTGTGGATGCAACTTTCGTAGCGCGTATTCATTTAGCTCCGGATAGGTAAAACCGCGGTCGCCGGCAAATCCGCAGCATCCGACTTCTTCAGGAAGAATCACATTTGTAGAACAACGTTTAGCCAGTTCGGTAATCTTTCTGCCCAATCCCATTTTGGTCATTGAGCAAGTAACATGCAGTGCCACCGGTTCGTCGGTAGGAACGAACGTTAATTCATCAATCAAAAAATCGTAAATAAATTCTGCCGGTTCGTAAAGTTTCATTCGTTTGATTTCATGTCGCATGCGATTCAGGCATGGACTCTGGTCACACAAAATCGGGTATTTCCCTTGTTCACTTGCTTCCCAAAGAGCGTTTTCCAATTCCTTCGTTTTTTTGTCTGCAATATCATGCATACCCTTGCTCGCCCAGATAGTACCGCAACACATGTGTTCCATTCCTACCGGGAAGACGACTTCGTAACCGGCTTTTTTCAGTAGCGACATCATCTTATCTACCAGCGGAGTTTGATCCGGTGCATGTGTAGAAACACCCATCGTCTGATTGATGCAACTTGGGAAATACACCACTTTTTTCTCCGAAGTGTACATGGAGATTTTTTCTTTCTTTAGACGATACGATTTGGGCAGTGAAGGAGTCCAAAGCGGAATTCCTGTTTTGTGAATTCCCTTACCGATGGCGCTCATAGCCTTAGTTCCTAATACGGAATGGGCCATATTTGCCACACCCAATAGCGGGCGCAGCGTACTTTTTATTCCGGCGAGATGATTGCCGGCAAAATCGCCGATTTTGTAACCTAAACGACCTTTCGACATATTGGCTTCGCGAATGTCATGCGTCAAATCGCCCGTATCAATTCCCATAGGGCAAGAAGTGGCACATAGTCCATCTACGGCACAGGTTTGCTCACCTTGGTAAACGTATTCTTTTTCCAGTGCGGCTAATCGTTGTGGATTTTCGCCCGTTTTTCGTAGGCGGGAAATTTCGCGCTGGGAGACAATTCGTTGTCGCGCTGAAAGTGTGAATCCGGCAGAAAGACAGTTGATTTCGCAGAAACCACATTCGATGCATTTATCAGCGGTGTGACCCGTTTTTCCGTTTTTGAGTTCAATGAGTGGAAGGGGCTTCAGATTTTTGACGTGGCAGCGGGGATCATCATTGAAGATAACATCCGGGTTCATTCGATTTTTGGGGTCAAAAAGTTTTTTTACTGCTCTCATTACGTCAAAAGCGTCTTCACCCCATTCATATTTCACAAAAGGAGCCATATTTCGCCCTGTTCCGTGTTCCGCTTTCAATGAGCCGTCGTATTTATCAACAACAAGCTTAATCACGTCATTCATCAGATTTTCGTATCGTTCTACTTCCTTCTGAGATTCAAAAGCCTGATTGATAATGAAATGAAAATTTCCCTGCAAGGAGTGTCCGTATATGCAGGCATCGTGGTATTTATGTTTTTCCAATGCGTTTTGCAAATCAACAACAGCTTCGGGCAAATCTTCGATATGGAATGCCACATCTTCAATCAGACAAGTTGTCCCCAAAGGACGCGTGCCGCCAACAGACGGAAAAATGCCGGAACGAATAGCCCAGTATTTGGCGTACTCTTCTTCTTTGTCCGTGAAATAAATAGGGACCACCAAATCAAAGTCTTGCAGTGATTTTGTAATTTCAGTGATGTGATTTTCTAATTCATCTTTTGAGTTTGCTTTGGCTTCAGTAAGAATGGCTGTCAATCCAATGCCGGTCGTATCATTGACGGATGAAAGTGATTTTTTGTCCAATAATTCCGCACCTTTTACAATTTTGACCCCGTTTTTATCTTCCATTTTGCTGAACATCACGGCAGCTCGGCATGCTTCGCGAATATCTTTGAAGTAAAGCATGGCACTGGCTCGGTACGTATAATCATGTTCGGTCTTGACGGTTACTTCCGATAGAAACGCGAGTGTTCCTTCCGAACCAACCAGTAAATGAGCGATGATGTCAAACGGGTCGTCATACATCACGAACGGAAGAATATTCAGTCCGGTAACGTTTTTTATGGAATATTTATGTAGAATTCGAACCGTTAATATTTTGTTACTCAAAATCTGATTTCGGATAGTCATTATTTCCCGAACAAACTCCGGTTTCTGCTCTGAAAAGGTTCTTCGGCTGGTTTCATCTCCGGTATCTAGTACTGTCCCGTCAGGAAACACCATCCTTGCCGAAATCAGTATCCGGTCGCTGTTCGCGTGCGTACCACAGTTCATCCCCGAAGCGTTGTTGATCACAATTCCACCAACCATGGCGTATTTTACGGAAGCCGGATCGGGTGAGAATTTAACGCCATAAGGTTTCAAAATCTGATTTACGCGCTCTCCCACAATGCCCGGCTGTAAAGTTATCCGAGTATGGTCATCCGAAACGCTGTACTTTTCCCAATGTTTTCCGGCAACAATCAAAACGGAATTGGTGATCGCTTGTCCGGATAAACTCGTACCGGCAGCCCGAAATGTAACGGGAAGATTATATTTGTCCGCGATTTGTAGCAAACGGGCTACTTCTGCTTCATCAATGGAGCGAATAACGATTTGTGGAATCAGTCGGTAAAAACCGGCATCCGTACCCCAAGCCAATCTGCGCAACTCATCCGTGTAGATCCGTTTTGGATTGACAAAATAGGAGATTTCCGCTAAAAAAGACTGATAAGCTTCCCGATTTTCTATAGCTTGAATTTCAGGATGTCTTTTAACGTTGTTGTTTTTATTCGCTTGCATTTTTAATATCCAATTTGATAATAGATTCGTAAACCTACTTATTTATTTCCAAATGTACGTTCTGAAGAAGGATTCGTTTTATACGACTTACTTTTTATCAGAAATACCGAGATACTATCGGTATAAATAATATTTTTTTGACAATTTTCTGAAATCAACTACATCTTTTTCCCAGTAGGCTTTTGCATCTTCCCACCGATTCCGTTTAGCAAACAATTCGCGGATTTGGTCTGTTCCACAGACTTTGTCAAACATGCCAAAACGACTTTTTTCGGCATTTTTCAGCACGTCATGTTGCGGATAAAGTCGGGCTATCTCCTGCATGACGTAAAACTGAATTTCACTTAGATTCGCTTTTTGGTAATCCGGTATGTGAACTTCAACGCCTTCAATCTGTTTGCCGACGGATACCGAATAATAAGGCTTGGCGTACATCGGACGGAAAATAATACCGGGCAGATTTAAGGCATTCAGCTTATTTGCCAATTCTACGGCATTAATCCACTCCGCACCAAACATCCGAAACGGAATAGTGTATCCAACCCCGATTGACAGGTAATACAACTCTCCCAAAATACCCGAAACAGGATAAAAGAACGATGTTTCCGGATTCGGGATGTGGGGCGAAGAGAGTACCCATTGCAGTCCGGTCTTATCATAGGTCATGCTTCTTTTCCAACCCTTCATCTGTACCACCTTTAGCTTACAGGGTTTATTCCCAAGTGAAGGCTCTTTATTCAGCATTACCGCTAACTCTCCGCAAGTCAACCCGTAAATGTAGGGAATTTTGAATTGGCTGACGAATGAAAAAAATCCATCTTCCGTATAATTTCCTTCTATTTTCTTCCCACCGAGTGGGTTCGGACGATCCAGAACAACGAATTCTATCCCGTGTTCCGCGGCGGTCTGCATGGCTAAGCCCATTGTACTGATGTAGGTAAATGAACGACATCCAATGTCTTGAATATCATAGACCAGTACGTCTATCCCTTTGACCATCTCGGGCTTTGCCTTTCGAGAGCTACCGTAAAGCGAAAAAACCGGTAATCCCGTTTTTGGGTCAGTTACATCATCTACTTTGTCGCCGGCATGCGCGTTGCCACGTACTCCGTGTTCCGGTCCGAAAAGCGCGACTAAATTGACATTCTCAGCTTCGTGAAGAATATCAATCGTAGATTTTAAATTATTGTCCACACCGGTCGGATTGGTAATTAATCCAACACGCTTTCCTTCCAATAGCTTGAATTTGCTTGCTTTTAACACTTCAATGCCGGTTTTGACACGTGGCTCGTCAGCATGTGATGCAATCGGCAATAGGAGTGTGAATGCGAATAGTAATATTGAAATTTGCTTCATTTTTTCTCAATTTATTGTTACAAAAAAACAGGCTTATCCATACAATTTTTCGATCTGCGCATCAATGTAGTAATGTAGCAGAATCTCTTCGTAGGAATAACCTTCTTCGCCCATCACCGCGGCTCCGATCTGACAGAGTCCAACACCGTGACCCCATCCTGCACCCGTCAGGATAAACTTTGAAGGGACTTCATTTCCTGCTGAATATTCCTTGTCAACCACAAAGGCAGAACTGTACAGGTGTGAAGGAGATAGCGTTCGTCTGATTTCCAATTCTTTACCAATAGTTCGGGTTTCTTCGGATCCGGTAATCTTGAGGCGGACTAATCGTCCGGATGTGCCGCGTTCAATAGGCTCTAAATCAATTATTTTTCCGTAGTTGACACCTGATCGTTTCAAAATGAGCGCAGACAATTCGTCTTGCGAATATTCAACTTTCCAACGGTAAAAATCAGTGGTTTCTTGATCGTAGTTATTCAAGACTTGTGAAAGAATCTTCTTGTCTTTCGTGTTGCAAAACGCTTCAGGAGAAGTTCTTATCCACGATTGTGCTTCATTTTCCTTTGTTAAGTCAGGGAAATACGTTATCGACTTACTATCGCGCTGTTTTTTCAAATAGGGATGTTCCGTATTGTCCCAACAATTTTGAAATTCTTCAAATACCCCACCACAGCACTTTGAAAAGCGGGCATCGCAGATTTCCCCATCGGAAGTCAGCACTTGTCCATAGGTTTCTTTGATTGCTTGTTTGACCAATTCGGTCGAAGCGCGCGTAATTCCCTGATAGCGCTGACAATGATCATCGGCGCACACGTCAAAATTGGCATGTGCGTCTCGCTCGTACCAAACGATGTATTCATTGTCGGTTTGTACGCTTTGTGTTGTGGGTAACGATGGATTTATGATCGGCTTTAGCACCCAGCTTCGTGAAATAACCGCGTGTGCTTTTAGTAATTCGAGTGACGCTGTTGCGCTCATTTCAGACGAAATGACACTGGTAAGGTAGTCTTCTACCGAGATAACATTTATCGCAGTCAGTTTGTTATCTTCGACAATAAATTTTAGATTTCCCTTAAATTGTTGATTTTCTTTACGTTCCCAATGAAAATTGATACCGATTACCACGTCTTTGAGTTCAAAGAAATCTGAATTTGCATTTTCGGATGAAAATAAAAGTTCATCAAACAAACTGCCGTTCCATTTGATTTTATCGTTTTCAAAAACAACGGTTTGCAGTCCGGAAACAGGATTACCGTTACAGAGAAAGTGATTTCCCAATTCAAATTCGATTTTCTCCGCGAAAAGAATTCCTACACTTAATTTTGGTTCGTTCATGATCTACTTCGTTTTGTTACCTTAGCTGTGATGCTATCTGTTGAAAATCAGCCTTGTCTAAACACACTTCATTCAAAATTTCAGCAATATCTTCAGGCGTAATATGCTCAAAATCTTTTTTGCGTGGCATGATAAATACGCCACCCAAATCCACCGATGCGGGGCTTATCAGCAAATTATTATCACCATCGGCAAAATAGCAATTTGGACGATGCTTTGAACGCGGAATTATACAAATTATCCACGTTTCCGAAAGATGAATTTCAGTTGCCGGATTAAACCACGCCAGTACATTCATCATGGGTTCGTCATTGCTATCCCCTTTGGGAAGCGCATTGTAAACCTTTTCAAAAACAGCAACAATTTTAGATTTAATGTCTATTCCTTTTCCGATGAATGTACTCCCGGATATGAAAAAAGCCGGAAATCCGTAATTCACCGTATGAAGTTTTATTTCTTCCACGTGGCTGATCGTGTCTTCCACATAGTTTTTCCAGACTTGCTCAATAGGCAGAAAACTTTTGTTTCCGGCTTGAAAATGAGTGTGATCCGGAGCAGATGCGCCACATTTGGGACCGTTGTAGAAAACTACGTAGTCCGACATCAATTGAGCTAAATCCAGCATGTCGTCAAATCGATTTAAAATGGATTGTGGCTCATGTATATTGGCTACAACGGTGAAGTGCTCGGGAAATATTGGAAATGGATTGACCATGACCGAATATCTCCCTTTAAATGGCAACTTCAATTGTTCCTTCGGAATGTTTTCTTCGCACAGAAAACATTTTCGAGACCGGATGCTTTTTTCATCTACTTGCGCATTGGATGAAGCAATTCGAGCCGGGTTAAATTGGACTACGTATCTACAACCGTTTACAATAAATTCTTTGTCTTGATGCTTTTTCAAATTTTTGTAATTCCGGTTCGCAAAATCCCAGTTTTTCAGTTGCTCGTCAAAGAATTTTTGAATATTGCTTTTTTTCATCCCAAGCGAGGCAATTCTATTTTTTATTCATTGCTATTCGGGCTTGTAATTCCCAAGTACGTATGCGGTCTTTATAGGTATTGTGTCCGTTCATTTTCACCACATCGAGTGAAGCATCCGAATTGTCGTCCCAACGGCGGCAAAGGTATATTACATCGTAGATTCTTCCGATTTGATACTCGCGACTTACGCGTAGTCCCACGGCATAATCTTCGCCGTATTTCGTGGTTGGGAAGTTGATTTGACGAAGCATCGGCGTGTAAAATCCGCGTGGTGCTCCCAGTCCGTTGATACGAAGCGCGTTGTTTCTTCCGTTGTCGGGAGTCCATTCCTTGTGATCGATAATTCCCGGGGGAATCGTTTCCAAATTGAAATCGGTTAGCTTGTAGGTTCCCACTACCATGGCGCAGTTTTGTTCGTAGAATGCATCAACGAATTTCTGAACGGTATTCTCATCCACATATAAATCATCGCTGTCCAATTGCAACGCAAATCTACCGCATTTTGGGTGGTGAAATGCCGCATTCCAGTTACCACCGATGGCATGATACGATTTGTCTTGTGCGATGTAAATTAAATTTGGATTATCTGTAAATTTCTTGATGATATCCACTGTACCATCTTCCGAGTTATCGTCCACCACAATGACATTGTACGGAAATGTTGTTTTCTGGTTCAGTGCAGATTGAATGGCATCTCCAATCGTTTTTACCCTGTTTTTACAAGGAATGATAACCGATGCTTCAATTTCAAATTTATCATCCGAAAATTCAATGTGTTTGAAGTTGGGTTTCAAATAACCGTTGATGTCTTTCAAATGCTGTGTGCAGGCTTGTTCCATCTCTACCTGAACGGCTCGGTTTTTCGGATCAACATAGTCGAATATTTTTTCGCCGGATTTACGCGTATCGTTTTCTATTTCATAATACAGAAATTCGTTGATGTGCATTAAATCTCCCTTTTGAGAAACTTTCAGGCGTAAGTCATACATTCCGGCAAAATCATAATCCGTGTTCATCCGTTTTACGGCATCTTTTACGGCAGAAGTACGGTACAGCAGTACTGAGCCGAAATCGAAATCATCGCGCAACGAACCTAACTGGTAGTCGATTACAGGTGCTTCGGTGCGTATGCCGTCCGCTTCTTTGAAATGGTCGGCGTACACCATCGCGGCGTTGCTGTCTTCTGCCAAATTCACCATTCGTTCAATGGAGTAGTTCACCCACTGTAGTGTGGTCGTTTTTGTGTAAATAAGTGTGTAATCGGTATTCGATTTTTCGGCAATTTGGCGAATGGCATTCGTTGATTTCAAGCCTTTTGTTTCGATCACTTCGCAACCTTCCACAGCAGGCAGATTGCCGGTAGAAAGCAAAGTGATTTTAGCGACTACATTTGATTGTCTCAAATTTTTGATAGTTTGTGCCACTTGTGAAGCACTTTCGTAGGGGATAAAGCAATGAATTGTTTTCATTTATTTAAAAATTTTCTAGTATTGTGTAATTAAATTATCAAATTTTCACCTGAGAAGTTAGGGTGCTGATAAAAGTCCTACTTCTCCGCCGGCCACGGTAAATAATACGTGTTTCTTGTCTAATGGAAAAACGGTGTTAACCGGTGAATTGCCGATTTTATGTTTCCAGATTAGTTTTCCGCTTAACGCATCCAAAGCAAAGATTATCCCGTTTTTGGTCGCTCCAAAGACCGTTTCGTCTTTTTCCACGAGCATTGAAGGATTGTGTTCGTAGCCGTAACCGACGTTACTCGACCAGATTTTATGGGGGTCATTTCCGTTGGAAGAATAACACACCACGCTATCCTGCATGGTTTTAGCATAAATTTGGCTTCCATCTTCCGAGATGCCGATGCTTTCGCGTACCATGGACTGTTTTGTTCGCCAAATTGTCATTCCATTCTCCGGATTGATAGCAGACATCGCTCGTTCCGGATCTACAATAAATATCTTGCCGTTTGCTGAAACCGGCCAAACCGCCGCGGGAGAATAATGAGTACTTTTTTTGCCGTTTGTCCATTTCCAGCGTAGGTGTCCAAAATCTTTATCTAACGCGTATAAATGACCATCCCAAACCCCGAAAATCACCCGACTGTCGGTAATCAATGGTTTTGTCTCTACGTATCCGTTTAGTTTATTAAATTCCCAAACAATTACTCCGGATTTCAGTTCTATACATCGAAAAGTATTGTCGCTTCCGCCGATATAGGCTTTGCCACCTTCTATGGTTACTGCTCCCAAAACGGCTTCGTTTGTTGGAATTTTCCATTTTAGTTTACCATTATTTGCGTTTAATCCGTAAATAGTTTTATCTGCTGAGCCAAAAACGACGATACCGTCAGCAACGGCAGGCGTTCCAACGATTCTGTTTCCGGTTTTAAAACGCCAACGTTTTCTACCATTATTCAAGCTATAGCAAGTCAAATACCCCAAATCATCACCGACATAGACTTTGTTTTTCCAAAGAACGGGGGAACTGTAAATTCCTGCCCCGGTTTGTATGAGCCATTTCTCGGCAACGTTCGGGTATTTTGCGTTGATCGATAAATCGGGGTATTTACTTTGGCTACCGGCTTGATCAAAATATCTCTCCGTCATTGAAAGAGCGGCCCAGCGTTTAGGCTCACCACCGATGGTTTGTTCATAGACGATTAAGCTATCCGGAGTAACATCATAAACGGTGTAGCCACCAACATCATCTTTAGCACGCAAATTTGAACGGTTAATCAATCCGGGTATCCCATCGTAGGAAAAAATAGCGTTGCGGTGATAATGCCCGCCCAAAACCGCACGTATGTTATAGTCTCTGACGGCATCAGTCAGTTCATACCAATTGTCCACATCGCCATATTGAAGGGGGTAATGTGTCGCTAAAAAGACGGGAATGGACTTGTCTTTCCGGTTCAATTCATTGCTCAGCCACGTAATATCCTGTGGTGAAACGTGTCCGTCAGCCATCCGTAAAATGGGCCCGGTATTCAATCCGAAAAATCGAACCCCTTTATGCTCGAATGCGAAGCGGTCACTCCCGAATACTTGTGCAAAATCCGTGTGTCCGGAGGCACTCCATTTTGTCTCATGATTACCGCACGTGATGTAGTAAGGTATTTTCAATTTATCAAGAATCTCTTTTGCTTGCAGCAAGGACAGCTTGTCGCCATATTCCGTTACATCACCCGTTACCAGCACAAACTCAATCTCGGACGAATTGTTTATTTGCCGTACCGAATTTTCCAAATCTTCCCCTGATGTTGTTCCCTGCGTAATGTGTAAATCTGTCAATAATGCAAAATGAAAAGGTTCGATGGCGAAAAGCGACGACACAAAAAAGCATAAGCACACTACTGCGAATTCCTTGAAAGGGAAATTTTGGAACAAAAAAACAATTTTCTTGAATTGAGTCATTATGTTAATCAGCTTTTTATTCGATTAATTCTGTTTAGCTACTATGTTATCTTACCCGTCTGCATTATTCAAAAAAATCCAATACCATTTTCATCATTCTCACTCGCTCGAAGTCCGACTTCAAGCTCTCGAAAGGAAATCCCAGTACACAGGTTTTGTAATCGCCTTTGTAGGCAATTCCGGCACTTAAATTATTTTCCGAGTATCGTAAAATGGTACATGCGCCTTCACTTGCGGGTTCAATGGCATCGGGCGACTCCACCACGTAACTGTTCGCGTTTAATTCGTTGTAGAAGCTGAAGTTGCCGTCGTAGAGCATCGTGTAGGGCGATACCACAGACTTTACGTTGCCTGAAATTGAAGCCTGCCCCGTACGCCATCGGTACTTTAAAATATCGGACGCGAATTTTTGGTCGGTTTCTATCGAAGCGGTATGCCGATTGTCCCACAAATCGGTACCCACAAATGCCCCCGATACAAAAATATTACCGCCTTGCAGACAAAAATCGGAAATTGCTTTTTGTAAATCATCGGAAAATGTTTTGAATTCGAGCGATTTTAGGTTGCCGACACCTATTTTGGTTTGGTATTCTTTGCCGAGTATCAAATCTGCGATTTTATAATTTGTCAAATGAATATACTGATTTTCAACAGATTCGTCACTACACGATACGAACGAATACCCTGCTTTCAAAATGGCATTGCCGTGAAGGGCAGGATAGTCAAATGAGTTGCCGGCGATTACCTGTGTTTCGTGGGTGGAATAGCTGTCGCCAAATCCGGAGGCATCATCATCCATCCACGGAATTTTACGGCGAAATTCTTTTTGTCTCCCAAGGTACTTGTAATCGTTGATGTAAGGAACTCCGTGGTCAAGATTGTCCAAAAATCCGGCTAAACTGTCGTTTCTCGCGTCAAAATCGGCCGGGGCACTTATCCGGTCAAAACCGTTGATAACCAATACCGTATTTTTATTTTGCGATGATTTTCCGACCGAAAGAATCTCCGAAGGGAAACTTTCGCCACCTTGATTAACTGCGGTAACTTTATAGCTACAGACTACGTCCAATGGAATGGTCGTATTGAAATTTGTCGAATTTACCAACGTTCCGTTGTCAAAATCCCGATCTCCGATTCTTTGGTAAATAATGTATTGGTCGGGTTTGGCGGTGGGTTCCAGCGGGTCTTCCACAGCCTGCCAACTTAATTTCACGTTATTATTTCCTGTAAATCTCAAACGCATATTATCAACCGGAAGTGGCTGTACGACGTATTCAACAAAATTTTGTGAAGCAATGAAACGAAGCATACCCTTGTAAATGGCGCGACTCACCGTAAACCGGAAACGTGGATCAAGTCCGTATCGCATGTCGGCAAAATTCTGGTGCGACAATAATTCGAGTAACATTGTTGGAACGACCGGCGTTTTGGCTTCGGAGTAGGGGCGATTCCACATGCCTCGTCTGCTCCAGTTGGGGTCATAGAGTTGCCGGATGTCATCAACAATGCTTGTTTGAATGAGGTCGGTCAGCTCACGGGCGATGTCTCTTGAAATTCCGTTTGGATATTTACCGGTCTCCGTGTTGGTAAAATAAATCCCCAATGTACCTATAATGCTGTCATTAGGTGTAGTTCCCGCGTCGGAATGAAAAGCGAAAGCTAAGTCTATCGGAATATTTAAACCCTTTTGTTCAGGATTCACCGTGGATCCACCCGAAATGTAGTTAACCCACAATCCGCGCGATTTATAATCGTCCGTATAGTCGTTTTGCCCTCGGCTCTCGGAATAAATAGTATCCGGAATGCCCGCCCACTGCATCCAGTAGCGAGCCGCTTCGGTATAGCGGGGATAACCACTTGTTTCGTACGGATACTTAATTTCGGTATTGGTTTGACTTTTCGTGGGAATATCACTTTTTGAACTTGGAATGTTTTGCGTAGCACCCTTTTGGGATAATGTACGAGCGATATTGCCCATTCCGCCCCCAAATTTTACTGCGTCGGCAGTAACGATTTTACCGGCTTTAGTTGATCGGTTTGTCAAAACAACTTTGGATGCTTTTCCTTTGTCGAAATTGAAATGCCCCAGATAAATCCAGGTGCCGCCTCCCATTCTTTGGTTGATTTTGAATACGGACTGTCCTCCACGATGGAAAACGGTGTAAAGAGCATCTTCCGCGCTTTTTGAAAGGGTTTGGTAGCAAACGTAAACGGCATATCTTCCCGATTTAGTGATGTTGGGAATCCATTCCGCCACCGACTCCTTGCCTTTTTTGATGGTTTCGATTTGTCGAAATGTTCCATCTTTAAATGGATTTTCAAAATCGATGTATTGCTCTTTTATGTGCGCGAATCCGGATGAATTTCCGACAGCCCAGTGTTTTGTTCCGTTTGTTTCCGAATAATTGGACACAGAATAAATGCCACTATCATTGTCCACAATGATTTCTTCGGTTTGTATATCCCTTTCACGCGGTATCAGGACATTAGCTCCGGCATTTTCCAACATGGGAACCAAGAACGGAAGCACGTAGCTTTGCGTATATAAATCTTCGACGGTTTGGAAAACACGCGCGCGCTGCCATTCCCAGCGGGTAAGCTTCTGCTCGTAGTAGTAACCATGACTTTGCCACAGCGCGATGTGGCGGCTTTGGAGCCCTTTTGAAGGAATCGATTTCGAAGATGCGCTACTTACTAAAGGATATGTAACATTAGCACCGGACATTTTCCTTTTTTTATTTTTCCTGGCAGATAAATCCGTTAGAATAAGTTCGTCAATTGTTCTTCCCGCAGTAATCAGGGATACGGGATACAAAGAAAGATTGTCAGGAAGAAATCGTTTTACGCCTGTTTTGAATTTCAGCACGTTCTCTTCCCGAAAAGGAAAATTCGAAAAATTGTCGTTTACAAAAAGAAAAAGTCTTTTCCCCTCAATCTTTGCGCTGTCTAATTCGATTTTTCCGACAGAAATTTCGCGACTTACTTCCGAAGTAAGATAATTGTCTATTTTGCTTATCTCGTCTGTCGTGAGTAATTGTGCCGTAATTTGCTGTAAAAATATTCCGACAAAAAGCAGTATGATGGATGTTTTAAGCCGGTTCATATTCTGTATTTTTTTTGAACGAAATCAGCCACATCTCGATGAAAGTCAGTAGGGCGTTCATGATAATTAACTCATAACTAAAATGATAATTCCAAAAAAGAACAGTTACTTTTTGAATCAAAAAACTAAGAATCGGCGCTGAAATAGCTACGACAGGTACCCATTTGTCCCGAACCTGCATTTTTGTAAAGATTCCGAATGCAAATAAGCCCAAAATGGGACCGTACGTGTAGCTTGCCAGAATATACACAGCGTCAACAACGCTCGTGTTATTCAGCAGGTTGAAAATAAAAATGACTATTCCCATTACGATTGCCATAGCTATATGGACTTTACCGCGTGATTGCTTGATTTCGGTTTCCGACTTACTTTGAATACCCAAAATATCGACGGTAAATGATGTCGTAAGTGCCGTAAGTGCGGAGCCGGCAGCAGCATAAGCCGAAGAAATCAGTCCGACTATAAATACAATACCTACAACATAGGGCAAGTACCCTTGTGTGGCAATCATCGGAAAAAGTTCATCACTTTTTGCCGGACGCGCAATTCCGCGACTGTCCACGAAAAGATAAAGTAAAACGCCTAACATCAAGAACATCAGATTAATGAACAACTGAATAAATCCGCTGGTCAGTATGTTTTTCTGCGAATCTCGCGGATTTTTACAACTTAAATTTCGTTGCATAAAGTCTTGATCCAATCCGGTAGTAGCAATCATCGTGAAAACTCCTGCTAAAAATTGTTTCCAAAAGAAGGTTTTCTCTTTTGGATTATCAAAGAAAAAGATTTGTGAAAGGTCACTTTCTCGAATTGCTGAAACCATTCCGGGAAAATTTAGATTCATGCTTTTTGTTATAAAATAGATGGTCAGGATTACCGAGACGAGTAAACAAAATGTTTTCAGCGAATCTGTCCAAATCAGCGTTTTTACGCCGCCCCGATAGGTATAAAGCCAAACCAAAGCTACCGTAACAATTACATTGAGCATAAAAGGTAAATTCAGAGGTCCAAAAACAAGCATTTGTAAAAACAAACAGACCAAGAACAGACGAACTGATGCTCCCAGCATTTTGGAGACAAAGAAAAACCAGGCACCGGTTTTGTAAGATTTCATGCCGAATCGTTTGTCCAAGTATTCGTAGATAGAGAAAAGATTTATTTTGTAAAATAAAGGGATGAGTACAAATGATATGATGATTTGCCCGACAAAGAATCCGAGTACCATCTGCATGTACGAAAACGCTTTCGGATCAACCATACCCGGAACCGACATAAAGGTAACGCCGGATATGCTGGAGCCAATCATGGCAAATGCCACGACGTACCAACTGGATTTCCGGTTGCCGATGAAGAATCCGGCATTATCGGCTTTTCGTCCGGCAAGGTACGAAACGCCGAATAGCACCAAAAAATAGGCGGCTATGGTTAGTATTACGGCAAATGGGGACATTTATACCTGTTGCTATTTGTTAATTGAATTTTTGACGTGAATTGATCGCTACTGTTAAATTTCAAATAATTATTTTACAAATCATACAGCAGATACGGTTTTCTCCGTTCCGTAAATCTCTCTACGTCGTCTTTCCACGTGGCTTTAATTTCTTCAGCCGATTTCCCATCCACTATCATTTCCCGAACGTAGCCCACTCCGATGAGTTTTTCAAAAAATGGACGAAAAAAATGGTCGTCTAAATTCAGATTGTTGTACGCATCAATCAAATATGAGAGGTCGATGCCTTTTTCTTGGATTTCTTCGTCTGTTTTTCCGGATAAGTCCACTCCATAGCATAACCTGTCAAGTTGGGGTGGAAATTTGGCGCCTGAAATGCTTCTCGGCGTAAAAGAATAGGAGTACCCTTTCATGTTGGGGTGTCCGTAAACCTGAAAAGGTTTGTCGGTACCACGTCCAAGACTTACGGGTGTTGCTTCAAAAAAACACGTAGAAGCGTACAGGTAAATGGACTTCATGTCCGGTAGGTTGGGAGATGGCGGAATTGGAAGTTTGTACATCGTCCGGTGTGTGTAGTTTTTACAGGGAATGACGGTTACATCGCAAATGCGTGATGCCGGAAGCCAGCGTTCACCATTGGTCATCAAGGCTATTTCTCCAAGTGTCATCCCGTGAACCACCGGGATAGGAAGCCACCCAACTCCCGATTTGTACTTCATGTCCAGAATAGGTCCATCCACATAGAACCCGTTCGGATTTGGTCGGTCCAAAATAAGCATCTTTCTGTTAAATTCAGCGCAAGCGTCCATCAGGCGAACCATTGAAATGTAATAGGTGTAATATCGTAATCCTACATCTTGTATATCAACGACCAATATGTCAAATTTTCGGATATTGGCTTCGCTAGGTCTTCCGGAATCTCCATCATAAAGCGAAAGAATAGGAATACCGGTTTTCTCGTCAACTGAACTTGAAACGTGTTCTCCCGCGTCTGCCGTGCCGCGAAATCCGTGTTCCGGAGAGAAAATGGCAACTACATTAATCGTGTTTTCGAGTAAAATATCGAGCGTATGCTTATCGCCAACCATCCCGGTGTGATTGGAGAAAACGGCTACGCGCTTATTCTTTAGAATCGGCAAGTAAGCCATCGTCTGCTCCGCTCCAAGGATTACGCGCGGAGATTGGGCGAAAGTTAGCGGGCATACCGCCAATAAAAGAAGTATTGAAAAGGATGGTTTCATCCAAACAAAAATACGTGAAATTTCTGTGAAATAATTCCTAAAAGATCAAATTAACCTACTTGTTTTGACTAATTTAACAAGTTGGGCGTGTCCCCTGTCTATAAATATCATTTTGTCATCAACTTATCCCTTGATTGTTTTCTCTATTTTTCGATAGAGTTTTCTCATTTCAAATTGATAAAGTGGTAGAGATTAGTCTAATTAAAGAATTGTAAACAAAAATAGAGAGCCCAAAAAAGCAGCTCTCTATTTTTACTCTATTTTTGACGCTTTATAACGGGTTTTGTTCCATTGTTCCCGCACTTATATCAATTTCAGCCTGAGGAATCGGTAGAAGGTTGCTAACGCCATCTCGGAATGTGCCTTTTGCTTTGAATGCTTCTACTGCCTTTCCGGTACGTATCATATCAAAGAAACGATGTCCTTCCATAGCCAATTCCAATCGTCTTTCGTTAATAATCGCATCAAATAGCGCGTTGCCTGTATCGGTTGTATTGTCGGCTAAATCAGCGCGCCTTCTTACTTTATTAAGGTATTCTCTTGCGGTTTCTTCATCAGTGGGCGATGCTTTTAGTGAAGCTTCAGCATAGGTCAGATACACTTCCGAAAGACGAATGACGCGGATATTTGTTGGGTTATTTCTAATTTGCGTAGCCCGATCGGCCGGTTTTAGGTAATATTTCTGATTATAATATCCGGTTCTGTTTCTTGCCAGTTTTGCAAAATCCGCCGGAGATTCCCACGCTTGCAGATCTGCTTCAGTAAGCAATGTCGCGTCTTTTCTTACCACATCTCCGGCCGCGTCAAACGCGTCAGCAAGACTTTGTCTGGGTTGGTTAATACCATAGCCATACGTAGTTCCAAACGGCATCATCATCAGCACATGGAAGTTTCCGTTGTTGGTAGTGGCTGAAGATTGTGTGGCCGAATTGTAATGGTCAATTTCAAAAATGGATTCTTTGCAATGTTCTCCTGCTAAGGTAAAAACATAGGCATAGTCATCTTCGAGTTCGTAACCGTCTTTGAAAACTTCTAAGCAAGCACTTTTTGATTCGGTATATTTCTGTTCATACAAATATACACGAGCCAACATAGCGTTGGCAGCACCTTTTGTAACCCTTCCGGCATCCGTTGACATCTGAATGGGGGATTTGGCGGGTAGGTATTTTGCCGCTTTTTTCAAGTCATCTTCGATTCGAGCATACACTTCCGCTACCGGAGTGCGTGGTTTTTGCTTGTCCGCGATTGTTGATGTGGAAGTTAGCAGGACTACATCGCCATAAGTTCTGACAAGTTCGTGGTAGTAGTAACCACGCAAGAAATAAGCTTCGCCTAAAAGTCGGTTTTTGCTCATTTTTTTGAATAGAGAATCATCCATTTTGGATATACCGTCGATGGCTTGATTGGCTTTATTTATCCCACGGTAAAGTATCTGCCAGCGCCCCAAAATTCGACCGTTATCTGTTGGATACTTATAGGCTTCCATCTGTGCATAAGCCTGAACATCGGCATCACTTCCGCTATAGGTGGCATCATCTGAAAGTACATCGCCAAAAGCCCAAATTGTCCATGTATAACGATAGTCTTTCAAATCGGAATAAGCGGCTACTAAAGATTGAAACGCGTCGTCTTCTGATAGAAAAAAGTTTTCTGTGGTCAGAGAGCCCAACTTCTTTTTATTCAGAAAGTCGTCGCTACAACCGGCCATTAAAATGGCACTGAAGATAATCAAAATATATTTTGTTGTTTTCATTGGATTAAAAATTTTATAAAGTTATGCTTATTCCACCCGAGAATATTTTTGCTTGCGGATATGTGCCAATATCTACCCCACGACTTAAATAATTGGAGCCGCTGATTTGTCCGATTTCGGGATCAGCCCCTGAATATTTCGTGAAGGTCAGAAGATTTTGAGCAGATATGAATAATCGCATTTTCTGAACGTAGAATTTCTTGGTCAACTCAGCGGGTAGCGTATAGCCGAGTTGAAGCGTTTTCAATCTCAGGTACGACCCATCTTCAATGTACATGTCGGAAATACGTTTGTTATCATTCTTATCATTACCATTTAGTCTTGGAATATTTGTATTTTGATTGTCCGGTCTCCAATAATTCAACACGTCCCGTGTTTTGTTGGTAACGTCGGCTAAATCGTATGTAAAATATCGCATGGCGTTAAAAATATCATTTCCTTGTGTTCCGACAAAAACAATTGCCAAATCTATTCCTTTGTAGCCGGCTCCAATATTGATACCGTACTCAAAATCCGGTAACGGCTTGCCAATCATCGTTTTATCAGTATCTGTAAGTTTCCCGTCAGGAATGTCATTCCCATCGGCATCTTTTGCTCCTGCTATATCTTTGAAGACAACATCACCCAATCCTGCGTTAGGCTGCATTTTCTGTACTTCGGTCAACTGTTCGTTTGTATTAACCAATCCATCGGTGACATATCCCCAAAACGCTCCCACCGGAAAGCCGACACGTGTCATAGTGGCAGAACCATTTCTGATTGAAGCACCTGCCAGAGGTACACCGGTGCCAATACTGATCATTTCGTTTTTGATAGTTGTTAGGTTGACTCCCACGTTATAGGTAAAATCTCCAATACGGTCTCTCCAGCCTGCTTGAAACTCAAATCCGGAGTTTGTCGCTTCTCCAACATTACTCATTGGACCACTTTCAAACCCGAGATAATACGGAATTGGTTCGCGGAAAAGCATGTCTTTGGTTAATTTATTGTAATAATCTACCGAGAGTGTGAGGCGATTGCGCAACATTTCTATATCGAAACCAACATTAGTGGATTGAGTTGACTCCCATTTGATATCTTTATTTCCCATAGCGACAGCAACAAGGCCTTGATTCAGACTTTCCGGCTGACCAAAAAGATAAGAGTATTGGATGTTGGAACTTAATAAATTTTGGAAAGCGTAATCGTCAATATTTTGGTTTCCTACACGTCCCCATCCGAATCTAAGTTTCAGGTTGTCAATCGCATTTTGATTCCAATTCTTGAAAAAAGATTCATTGGAAATTTTATATGCCAATGCGAACGAAGGAAAATAACCGTACTTATGATCTTCACCAAAACGGGAAGAACCATCTGCACGAATGGACGCGGTAAGTAGATACCGATCATCAAAGGCGTAGTTGACACGTGCAATGTATGACAAGAGCGATGATTCGATACGAGATCCCGATGCCGTTGCCGAAGTAGCCAACTGCGCCGCGTCAATAAACTGCATACTCGGATCATTATTGGGGACATTCTGCTTGGAAGCACCCAAACTTTCGTAGGTATAGCTTTCGGCAGTATAGCCAAGTATTGCGTTTACACTGTGAATATCACTGTATATTTTATTAAAATTCAAGGTGTTTTCCACCAACAGGTTATTGCGCGAATAATGTCCACGTGATACTTTTGAGATGGTATTTTGTTGGAAGTTGGCTACGCTATATACCGGATCAAAAACATAAGAATCCGTTTTACGCATATCGGTACCAATCATCAGCTTGTAGTTCAATCCATCGAGTAGGTTTACTACACCATATATATTACCAACAAAGTTTAAAATCTTGTCTTTATCATTCGTGTATTCAATAGCGGCTACAGGATTGGGGTAGTCTATGAAGCGAGAATATCCCCAACTACCATCCGCATTTTTTACCGGCACGACAGGCTCCAACTTAATGGCAGAGTTAACAATTCCCACAGTGTTACTACCTTCTAAAATGTTATTTCGCGTAGCATTTGTAAGTGTCCCGTTCAACCCGACAGTTAGAATCTTGTTGACATTTTTTTCAAATCCGATTTTGGTGTTGAGCCTTTTATAATCGGTTTTTAGAATGGTACCTTGTTGGTCTAAATAACCAACGGACAGGTTGTATTTATAGTCATCTTTTCCGCCGGAGAAGTTTACATCGTAGTTTTGTACCGGCGCATTTCTTGTCAATTCTTGCATCCAATTGGTCGATATATTTTTATCGGCATTGGTCAGATCGATAGGTTTAAGCCTTGTCTTATTTATTTCTGTCTGAAGGTCATACCATTCTTTTCCGGTCAGTAAATTCAAGTCGGTATTAATGCTTTGTACACCCCATGAAGCATTTACACTGATAACATCTTTACCCATTTTACCTTGTTTAGTTGAAATAAGGATTACCCCGTTTGCACCGCGTGCACCATAAATGGCAGTTGCGGAGGCATCTTTCAATACATTGATAGACTCAATGTCGTTATTACTCAAATAAGTAATATCGTTTACAGGCATTCCATCTACAACATACAAGGGTTCCGCACCACCCAAAACTGTAGCAATACCACGTATTCTCACGGCTACGGAGCCTCCGGGCGATCCCGAATTGGCGACCACATTTACCCCGGGTGCCAAGCCTTGAAGCGCTTGTGCCGAGTTACTTACGACCTGACGTGAAATAGCGTCTCCGCGCACTGTTGAAACAGCGCCGGTAACATCGGATTTTCTAACGGTACCGTATCCAACAACTACAACTTCATTTAGAGATTGGTCCCTTTCGGACATTATCACTTTGATGTTTGACGAGATCGGCACTTCTTGCGTAATCATGCCGATGTAAGATACTACGAGAACTGTTGATCCCGAAGGGACGTTAAATGCAAAATTTCCATCAAGATCGGTTGTTACACCAACGGTAGTCCCTTTCACTTGTAAAGAAGCTCCGATTAAAGGCTCTCCATTTTCATTGGTTACAGTACCGCTTACCGAGGTTTGAGCAAAAGTGGCTCCGGTTACAGCGAAGAATAACAGGAGCAACAGTTTAATTCTTTTTTTCATAGACATTTGAATTTGGTTGTTAAATAAGTTGGCAAATGTGAATTTATATTGATGTTTGCAAAATTTATTCACTTTTACAAAGATATTCAATTGTTTGACAAATTGACAACAGTTTCCATAAAAAACAGCGTTAAAATTTATTTAATTATCACTTTGCTGTAAATAAACCCCAATACTAACATTATGATTGCAAATTTGATCAAATTTGCGATCAAGTAAATACGTTCTGAAGCAAGAAAAGTGAATATATGTTAAATGGGTGAGTGCTTGAGACGGCTTTTTAAATGGACAACAACCGTTCGTTGGTAGTTGATTTACCCCGATCTTTAGAAGCAAATCAGAAAAAGATGTGTCTCGTCGGATAAATATTCGACAAAAGAATCAATTCTAATAGGATTGCATTTGCACGACATGAATTGCCGTTCCACGCCGTCATTGACGAGAAAACCAGAAGCTGTGCATATCAAATATTAGCGTTTTCGAAACTTCGATTTTTTTAATAATAAGCCGGCGATCCAAGAACCGCTCTTGCTAAACAATAGAGGCTGAAAAAAAACGGGAACCTTTTGCTTGGTTCCCGAGTTGTCAAAATTCCTTTGCAGTTAATAATGGATTTCCTCTTTTACAAAGTTGCACCGATATGCCCCACGGGTCTCGAAGCATAACTAAGTGATTCCCATTGTCAAATTTATCATCGGAAACTAATTCCGCCCCGGCAGCGACAAGTCGTTGCATATCGGACGTAGGGTCTTCCGAGACAAACGCCAAATGAAGCGTCAACGGATTCATGCCCGGGAAATTCGGAATTTCAGCATCCTGCTTATAAATTTCTATCATTATCCGGCCACTGTCATCGGCAAGAAAATGTCCGAACGGCGGCACACTTTGAGCTGAAATAATCTTTAAGCCTAAATGATGTACGTACCACTGTGCCAGTTCCACCGGCTGTTCGACGTTAAGCGCAAAATGTTCAAGTTTCATATTTGTATATCTAAAGTAAGACAAAAAAGCCCTTTCCCAACATAGAGAAAGAGCTCATATAAATAATAAAAGAGCATCAAATGATTAACCCAGACGATTTACGTGCAAGGTAAGTTTTGATTTTAAGTTACCTGCTTTGTTTTTGTGGATAATATTTTTCTTTGCTAATTTGTCGAGCATTGAGCTAACTTTTGGGAGCAATTCCGTGGCAACAGTCTTGTCTGTGGTTGCACGCAATTTACGTACTGCGTTACGGGCTGTTTTTGCATAATATCGATTAGCTAATCTTCTTGTATTGGCTTGACGGATTCTTTTTAAAGCTGATTTATGGTTTGCCATAGCTTTTTGTAAATTAAAATCTTAAACGTATCTGGTTTGGTAGCCCATAGGGGAATCGAACCCCTCTTTCCAGAATGAAAATCTGACGTCCTAACCGATAGACGAATGGGCCCTTTGATGCAAGCGTTGCAATAATACCTGCTTTCAAATGCGGGTGCAAATATACGATGTTTTTTTGAACCGACAAAAAGTTGATAAAATATTTTTCAAAAAAACCGGTCAGACAGGAAAAAACGATTCGAATAAAATTTTGGTTACATCTTCATTCATCTTATATTTATGAATTTCAAAATTTTGTGTATGTCAAGTCAACTAACTTCGAATCGCCATAATTTGTTTTTCCATTCTCCCGCGTAATCGACTCCTACGCGTGGTTTAGAGATAAACTTGGATTTTACGTCACTTGCTTCGATCCAAATTCTTTCGGAAGTAGCCAAATCATCGCCGTAAAATGATTTATCGATTTTTAATTCCCGCCCTACCCGTCCGGAGCCATGAATATCATTTATGCCGCAAATAAGTACCGCGTGAGGAATCTCTTTTTTATCGGCGACTACATTCAGAAGCCAATACATGCCGTAGATTAAATATACATAGACTTTTCCTCCTTCATGAAACATGACTTCCGTACGCGGTGTTCGTCCTTTAGCGGCATGCGATGCTTTGTCGTCGGGACCACAGTAGGCTTCGGTGGCAGTAATGGTATAGCGCTTTATTGTACCATCATCATACACGCGTACCAAAGTTTTCCCAAGTAGCGCGATAGCTACTTCAAGTCCGTTTTGCAAATAAAATTGTTTGTCTAATTTTTTGCCCATTCCGCAAAATTAATCTTTTTGGTCCAAAAATTGGATAACGGAGAAAATTCCGTAATTTTGCGAGAGTAAACTTTGAAAAGATTGTTTCCAATTTTTTCATCTGCTTGCAATTTTTTCTTTTTTTAAGAAAACGTAGCGCATGCTATCAATCATACCCCTGTGTGTCAAAATTGTTTTGCATCGTTGCTCCATAAATAGATTAAATTATGCTCGACAATCAACAACGCCCTTTCGTGGCAATCAACAACGACAAAGAAATTAGTTTTATCCCTAAAATGGCAAACCGTCACGGGCTGATAACCGGAGCAACCGGAACCGGCAAGACAATTAGTTTGCAGGTACTTGCCGAGACTTTCAGCCGGCTGGGAGTCCCTGTTTTTGCGGCTGACATGAAAGGCGACCTTTCAGGAGTAGCGCATGTTGGTGGCAATAAAGAAAGTGTTACAAAAAGAGTTGAGCAATACAAATTAGCCGAAAAAGGTTTTGAATACCAATCATCTCCCGTAAAATTCTGGGATGTATTTTGTCAAAACGGACATCCCGTACGTACAACCATATCCGAGTTAGGACCCTTATTACTCGAACGACTACTGATGCTTAACGAGACGCAGGGAGCTGTGCTGAACGTAGTCTTTCGAATAGCTGACGACAACGATTTACTGCTGATTGATTTGAAAGACTTGCAAAAAATGCTTCAATACGTCGGCGACAATCGCGCACAATTTACGACAACATACGGCAATATTTCCACAGCCAGTATTGGTGCCATTCAGCGTAACCTGTCAAGACTTGAGACTGAAGGGGGTGAAATCTTTTTTGGCGAACCGGAGCTAAATATCATGGATTTGATCAAAACCGACAGTCAAGGAAAAGGAATCATTAATATATTGGCCGCGGACAAACTGATGAATTCGCCACGCATTTATACGACCCTGCTACTTTGGTTACTTTCAGATTTGTTTGAGAACTTACCGGAAGTGGGTGATATGGATAAGCCAAAATTGGTTTTTTTCTTCGATGAAGCCCACATGCTTTTCAACGACATGCCAAAAATATTGCTTGAAAAAGTGGAACAAATTGTTCGCCTGATCCGCTCGAAAGGCGTGGGTATTTATTTTGTTACTCAAAATCCGGCCGATATACCTGAAAATATCCTCGGACAACTTGGAAATCGAATCCAACATGCCTTGCGCGCTTATACTCCCAACGATCAAAAAGCAGTAAAAGTTGCGGCAAACACCTTTCGTTCCAATCCCAAGTTCGACACAGAAACAGCAATTACTGAACTCGGGACGGGCGAAGCGCTGGTTTCATTCTTAGATGAAAAAGGAGCTCCAAATCCGGTGGAACGGGCATACATTTTGCCACCCGAAGGACAAATCGGACCCATCACGCCAGAAGAGCGATTGAATATTATCCAATCGTCGCTGTTGTACGGTTTTTACGAAAAAGAAATCGATCGAATTTCCGCTTTCGAAATCATAGCGGAAAGAATGCAGGCAGACGATTTGCAACGTCAGCAATTAGAACAGCAGAAACAATTGGAAATACAGCGTCGCGAACAAGCCAAAGCTGAACGCGAAGCTGAAAAGCAACGTCGCGAAGCGTCCAAAAACGATGTGTTTGGCGGACTACTTCAGGATGTTGGGAAATCTGTTTCCAGAAATATGTCAAACCAGTTGGGGAGAACAATCACACGGACTATACTGGGAGCTTTTTTCGGAAAAAAAAGATAATTCACGGCTGATGCTTTTGTCTTGGATAGATTAAACTACCTTAGACCTTATATTGAACGTCGAAACGATCACAGCCCATTCCGTATTGTTAATTTATTGTTAAAAACGAAAAGAGATGTATTGTTTTTCATAAAAATTCGCGAATTATCTATTTTTGTTCTTCAAATAAATTATCTTTGCAACGATTTTTATTATTTAATTCGCATGAATACGATCTTAGTTACATTCACTGTCGTTTCTGTCATAGTACTGATTGCGGTATTTTTATTGAGCTTCAGGATTTGGTTATTGAAAGACGGTAAATTTCCAAATATCCACATAGGAGGCAGTAAAGCACTCAAAGAAAAGGGGGTCTCTTGTGCGACATCTCAAGACGCTGAAGCTCAAAAGCTCGTTCGGAAAATTGATGTTTCAAAATTGTTAGAAGAAATCGACGAAAATTAATTTATATGAATACTAAAAATATTTCGATTATACTTAACGCTGTATTATTGGTGGCTGTTATCATCCTGTTTTTTTTAGTCTTAGGAAACAGGCAAGGTAAAAAGACAGATAATGTTGCTCAAAAAAGTGATTCGACAACAACTGTAAATCTACCAATAGCTTATGTAAATATCGACTCATTATTGATAAATTACACCTTTTCGAAAAACGCGAATGAAGCATTGATAAGTAAACAAGAAAGCTCCAGAGCAACATTAAATTCTCGTGCGCGTACATTGCAGAATGAGATGGATGAATTTAACCGGAAATTGGAGAATAACGCGTTCTTGAGTAGGGAAAGAGCTGAAGACGCGCAGAAAAGTATTCTGAAAAAACAACAGGATTTACAGCAGCTGGAGGGCAACCTTACGAAACAATTAGTCGAACAGCAAGAAAAAATGACCAACCAGTTGAGAGATACGATAAACGCGTTTTTCAAAGAATACAATAAAAACGGAAAATACGAAATGATTATCAGCAACACGGCAAACGATAACATTCTTTACTCCAAGGAAGAGTATGATATTACCGCTGAAGTAATTAAAGCCCTTAATGACCGTGTAAAAAAGTAATATCAATTCAAAATCATATAATCTCTATGGAACATTGCTTGTGAAAGTGATGTTCTTTTTTTTTATTCCAAATGATAGTAAGTGGGGTTTACTAATTGAGAACAATCATTTTATTTTCAGAAAGATATTCGTTGATAACCTTTGTGAATTGTTCAGTAAGTCCTAATTAAGAAAATAGTCAACATTATCTTTACTTTCCCGCATGTTAGAAAGGATGCAGTCTGCACGAAATTTAAGAAAGATAAAATGTCATTAATATTGTTTTGAAACTTGTCATCCAAGGTATTTAAAAAAAGAAAGGTTGTCTCACGACAACCCAATCTTCAATTAACCTTAAATCTAATACCATGAAAAACACAGTGCAAAGATACATCGTTTTCTGCTGTAAAACATATTTTTTGCAAAAAACACGCCAGAATTTAAGTTTTTTTAACTTTCAGGTCAATGTTTTGACCTTTTGTATCTTCAACAGCTGGAAGAAGAACAACAAAACAGACAATTTTGTTTATTTTTGTACCAAAATATAGGAGAATGAGAACAAGTTTTATTACCGAACAAGAAGAAATCGATCAAATTATTCAAAGTTGTCAAATCTGTTTTGTCGGAATAACCGAAGAAGACGGCAGTCCGTATGTTATCCCGATGAATTTCGGATATATTGACGGGAAAATCATTCTCCATTCCGATTCGCACGGAAAGCATATACAATTGTTGGAAAAAGATTCACGCGTATGCGTAACCTTCAGCACCGACAACAATCGGATTTATTTCCAGCATCCCGATGTAGCGTGCAGTTACAGCATGCAATCCAAAAGCGTACTGTGCAAAGGCAAAATACGTTTTATCGAAGATTTGGATGAGAAGGACCAATTGATGAAGCAATTCATGAAACATTACACCGACCGTGAATTCAAAATATCCGTTCCAGCCATACGCAACGTAAAGGTGTGGCTACTGGATCCCGAACAAGTAACGGCAAAATCATTTGGACAGAACTTTAAAAATCAGAATAATTATATCACTTAATAAACAGTTCGCATGAAGTATATCTGTAAATACCACTCGCCTGTGGATGTTTTGACCTTGGCAAGCGATGGGACAAGTTTAACCGGACTATGGATGGATTCTCAAAAGTACTTTCCAAAAATTAATGATATTGCTGCGGAAAAACACGATCTCCCCATTTTCGACCAAACAATCGAATGGTTAGATTACTATTTTCAGGGTAAAAATCCGAATTTCACTCCCCCCACAGACGCGGATGGATCTGAGTTTAGAAAATCCGTGTGGAACGAATTGCTGAAAATCCCGTATGGTTCGATAACCACTTATGGAGAAATTGCCCATCGCATGTCAGTTTCACAAAATGGGAAATTTATATCTCCACGAGCGGTCGGAAACGCGGTCGGACACAATCCTATTTCGATCATTGTTCCCTGTCACCGTGTTATCGGCAGCAATGGAAGTCTGACCGGCTATGCCGGCGGTTTGGAGCGAAAAGTTAAACTGCTTAATCTGGAAGGTGTAAAGATTGGGTAAAAATAAGTTATTTTTGCAAAATGGACGAAAAACAGTTTCACCCGAATTTCGATAAAATGGATCAGCTCTCTCAAGCGAAGGTTCCATTTTTTTTTATGATTGATTTTCGCATGAACAACGTTCAAGTTTATACCGGAAACGAAAGTACGGAGCAGGGGCTGTTGATAGATTTCCGAAATTTCAAAAGCGGAGCTGAATCTTTCAAAAAACCGGCGAAGATCTATTGGAAGTTGTTTCCGGAGACCAAGGAGAATTACAAAAAGGGATTTGACCTTGTGCAAAAGAATTTACATGCGGGCAACTCGTATCTCGTAAACTATACCCGAAAAACAAAAATAGAAACCAGTCTTTCTTTGGAACAGATTTTTTACCTTTCCAAAGCGAAATACAAAGTGTGCTTCCCGGAGAAGTTCGTATTTTTTTCGCCTGAAACGTTCGTTGAGATAACCGCAGATGGAAGAATTGCAACTCATCCGATGAAGGGAACCATAGATGCGGAAATCCCCGACGCGAAAGAGAAACTGAGAAACGACACGAAAGAAAAAGCTGAACATTATACTGTAATCGATTTGCTCCGAAACGATTTGAGTATGGTAGCCGACGATGTAACAGTAGAGAAATTCCAACGAATCGATTACATTCCTACCCTGCGCAAGCATCTCTTAGCCATGAGTTCCGAGATTTCGGGAAAATTAAAACCGGAATTTCAAAACAGGATAGGCAGTATCCTGAAAACGCTTCTACCGGCAGGCTCTATTTTGGGTGCTCCAAAACGCAAAACATTGGAGATTATCTTGCAAGCCGAAAAGTACGAAAGGGGTTATTATACGGGGATATGCGGTTGGTTTGATGGCGCGAATTTGGACAGTTGTGTAGCGATTCGATTTTTGGAAAAAGAAAATGGAAGCTATTATTTCAAAAGTGGCGGAGGAATCACGTATCAAAGCAGTCTGGAAAAGGAGTACGAAGAATACAAGAACAAAATATATGTCCCGATTTATTGAAAGCATCCAAGTTGAAGACCAAAAGTTGTTTCGGATCAATCTTCATCAAAAACGTTTGGAGACCACATTTGCCAATTTTGGAAAGATATGCTCTATGGATTTAGCCACCATGTTCATGGAAATGAATCCCCATAAAAAAGGTCTTTATAAATGGAGAATCGTATATGATTTGGAGAATAATTTCAACTCCCGGTTGATTCCGTACGTCTATTCGGATTTAGCTGATTTTCAACTTGTCGAAAATGACGAAATCGATTACAATTTCAAATCTGAAGACAGGAAATCAATTGACTCGATGAAATCCAAAGCGAAAGCGGCTGAAATTATCATCGTGAAAAACAAACACATTACAGACAGTTCTTTCGCCAACTTACTTTTTTTGAAAGATAAAACGTGGTACACGCCTTCAACTTTTTTGCTGAACGGAACGCAAAGACAACATCTACTGGAAACAAAAAAAATTAGAGAGGCAGAAATCACGTTGCAAAACATCAAATCGTTTTCGCATTTCCAAATTATCAATTGTATGAATACAATGACAGACGATTTTGTGTATAGTATTCAGAGTATAATCAACCTGCCGTAGTTGTCAAATTTCACAACACTGTCAATGGTATTTTTCCTTCCCGGTATTTGGTTGGGAAGACGAATCTGAACAGAGTTTGGGAAAGAAAGAGAGAAAAGGCAAAGACGCCCAAAAGAATCTCATCTTAACTCTGGTGTACTACAGTCCGAATTTAACCCATTCCAATAATTCCATCAGAGTAGTTATCATTCAATACGCGGAAAAATGAATGAAATTGGGAGCATATATCAAAAAAAGAAATTTCGGCACAAAAGGAGTATTTTTTAGATGCTAAATATTAAAGTAATAACACGATTCACAGTACCATTTACAACCACAACAGAAAGCACTGTTCACAAAGAAAAAACAGAATGAGTTTCCTCCCTTTTTATGCTGAACAAAAATCATTTCAACTTAAACCCGAAAAATTCAAAAAGAAATGGTTAAATTTGAATGATTTTTTGTCAAAGAATGGTCAATAATGTTGAAAATTTGACAGCTATACATAAACTAAAATAGAGAGCTGATACAATGAACCAACTCATAGAATGTGTT
>JBKEBE010000121.1:0-1839 GCA_047973025.1 Paludibacteraceae bacterium | reverse complement strand
GTCATTTTCTGGAAGCCGGTTTAGTGCGACACTATTCGCGACCGATTTTAAGTTCAATGATAACAATGACCGGATCGGCTATTATCCCTTTGCCCGGATTGCGTATCGGTTGGAGCCGGTTAAAATACCGATGTTGTTTTCGGCAGGCGTTGACATGCCCTTTTATACTCCCGGATCGGGATTAAATTTTTCTTTTGGAATAATCACGTCCATTTCGATAGGATATAGATTCTGAAAGTCACACACATATAACGAAAAAATCCGATGCAGTTCTTTGCATCGGTTTTTTTATGTCGTAAATAGATATACTGTTTATTTCACAATGTTCATAAAAGTCTGATCGGTAACGTATTTCGGAAATTCCAAATCGGTAACCGTCTTGTTGTTCCGACCCATTTCTCCGGCAACGTGACAAAGGTAGCTATTTCCTTCCGCGAAAGCCTTCGCCCGAACCTGTTTTTTACTTTTCGCTACCGATTCCATATATCTATTTGCATATTTCAATAAAATTAACAATATTTTTATACTTTTATATTTTTATATTTTTATAGCGAATTAAATTTATTATTAATCATAAAAACCAATCGCTATGAAAAAAAAATGTATTTATGTTAGCCGTATTGCTTGCAGGGATTTTGCTGTCGTGTGAGCAAAAGGAAGTTATTGAAAACCAAAACGTTGAAGAAACGGAGGGTCGAAGCAATATCGAAGGGATTCTATCGTTTAAGAACTATGACGAATTTTCGTCCACACTTAGCCAAGTAATTCGAATGACCGATGAAGAACGTATCCGTTGGGAAAAATCACAAGGGTTTGAATCGTTCGGAACCGTTTGCGATAACTTTTATCGCAATATTGATCCATCTTTATTTAGTAGTAGATATGAAGTGGATAACTTCATCAAGACTCACTCTAAATATGTGCAATTATATGAGGATCATACCGGCATGTACTTTGAAATACAGGAGTTTAATAATCCGGAACGATTTTTAATGAATTCAGATAAAATGTTTGTGATTGGTAATCAAGTTTTCAAGAAAATTAACGAAACTTATGCTACCACGAGTATTGAAAATTTAGACAAAATAAAAAAAATCTCGAATATTTCGTTCATAAAATCGAATTCAAACATCATTCTTGAAAATAATTTTAATGTACAAAAGGCTCCTTCTGCATTTGTAACTTCAGCTGAAGATTGGGCGAATGCTAAAATAGGCAATGACACCTATAGATTGAGGGTCTGGATTGAGACTTTTTATCTAAGTAATTGGGGACCCGAATCAAGAGTCACTCTTACTCTAAGGAGCTATACGAGATGGCTCGCTATATATTGGGGACTAGAAGCACCAGTTACAGCAACTTTTAAATATACTATTAACAACTCAATGAATGAGACTTTGACTAATACCTACACATTTTCGGGCTGGGTACAAAAACAAGGGTACGAATACGTTGCTGGAGTGAGACAAGTTTCCGAAGGAACATCTCCTTTCTTTACTAATTTTAACTGTTATGCGTACAATACTATAAAAACAAAAAAAGGGACTTGTAGTTGTATCGTGGAGCTTGTCAATTAAACTTATTCGCATATACTTAATTCACAAAGGAAGCCGAAAAATCAGGTTTTGTAATGTGAAAGTTATCTGTAAGAAAATTTTCACATTTCGGATTTGTCCACGTTTTATTTTCCAAAAAGGCGAGTACTTGTTCTTTGAATTGGGAGAATTTCAGATAAAATTTATTGTACACCACGTTTTTCTTCATGACCAGCCACAGACGTTCGATTATGTTGAGGTTGGGAGAATATGACGGTAGAAAAACAAACCGTATTCGATGATG
>JBKEBE010000087.1:0-15829 GCA_047973025.1 Paludibacteraceae bacterium | reverse complement strand
TGCCCACAAAGAAACCAAAAGGTAAAGAACTTACTAAAGAACAAAAAGAGCAGAACAAAGAAATATCTTCCATCCGCATTGGTGTTGAACATGCCATTGGAAGAGCTAAGAAATGGAGAATTGTGAAAGACACTTTCAGATGTCGAAAGTTTGGCTTTGCACACAAAGTGATGCTTATTGCCTGCGGACTACACAATTTCTCGATCTCATTGAAAACTAACGCTATAGTAATCTAATTTAGATAATCTCTAATTATTAAGTACGTATGAGAATCATCCATTGCCTAATTTTTTAGACGCTATAAATGAAGCTTACAAATAAGGTTTTTCGGAGAAAAAATATCCGGGAGGAAACTCACAAAATAAACTAAAATGTTGTCAAAAATCTTACGCGATAGCCATAATGTTTGTTGTAAGCTAAAAATAAGCTAAAAATTCAACCGATGTGTTTTATTGTTCAAACACATGGAATCGAAATATGTTTAGTGTTTTTCAACGAAATAGTGAAAATTGTTTAAATCTATTCTAATTAATCATTTTTTTTTTACTCTAAATGAACTTTATGCTTTATCTTTGCAAACGAAATATGAAAGGAACTCTCCCACATATTGTTTTCAGTTTGTTGCTGGCGGCTATGTTTTTACTTGCCGGTACAGGATACAACATCGTTCAGTTTTGTTGTGATGACTGTAGGAATGCCGGAGTTGAACATCTTGCGGAGGTTGCCTGCGCAAGTGTTCACGAACATCATCATGTTTGTAAAGATACGGCGTTTCCTCCCGATACTCAGTCAAAGACTTGTATGCATGCCTTAGAAAAAGGTTGTAACATCAATCGCTTGACGGTTGACGTTCCATCCATCGGTAAAAATCAATTCTCATTTCATGACATTTATTCTGTCTATATTGAATTGTTTGGCTCTATTTTAGAAGTAGAGGAACTTAGCGAAATAACTTTCAAATCGGGGATTAATTACTCTCCCCCCGAAGATTTCATTCTACAAAAAGGCAGAAAAATACTCTGCCAAAAATCCGTTCTTATTATTTGAATTTTAATGTTAATTAAATTGAAGATCAGGCATTTTTATGTCTGATAATTAGCTAATTAATGTATAATAAAATTCAAATTAAATAATGAAAAAATATCTATTAATTCCGATATTGACAATAATATCGGTCAATCTTTCTGCCCAAATTCATGGGTTCATAAAAGACCAATCCGGTGAGCCGGTTATAGGAGCACATATTCGCTGGATTGACTCAGAAAACGGCGCGGTAGCCGACAAAAACGGTCATTTCCAAATCCCGAAATCGGATGATACATACTTATTGGTTATCAGCAGTGTCGGATTTGTTACCGATACATTGGATATCAGTACGAATAACACCGCTGACCATTTAAATATTGTCTTAAGCGATTTGCGTGAGCTGAAGGAAGTAACCGTTGTTCAGAGACGTTCCGGTAAAAATGTCAATCGGCTGGCTGTAAATAACATGGAAACATTAAATGCCAATGAACTGCGAAAAGCAGCATGTTGTAATCTGTCGGAGAGTTTTGAAACAAATGCTTCAGTCGATGTGTCTTACAGCGATGCAGCCACAGGTGCCAAGCAAATCAGGTTGCTGGGACTTTCCGGAAATTATGTTCAGATGCTGACTGAAAACATTCCCAATCTTCGCGGTTTATCCTCCGCTTATGGGATGGGCTACATCCCGGGTCCTTGGATGGAAAGCATACAAATCTCCAAAGGGGTTGCATCCGTAAAAACGGGATACGAAGCGATTGCAGGTCAGATAAATGTAGAATATAAGAAACCACAACTGAGCGATAAAGTTTCGCTGAATTTATATTCAAGTTCTACCGGAAGAGTGGAAAGTAACTTAGACGCGGCCGTATCGCTAAATGAAAACTTGTCCACATCCGTGTTAATGCACGCATCAAATGAGTTTTTGAATCTGGATTACAACAAGGACGACTACATGGATCTACCCCGAACGCGCCAGTACAATCTGGCTAATCGTTGGTTTTATCAAAAAGACAATTATATTCTTCAAGCGTTTATTCGTGGAATATCCGAAAAGAGAATCGGCGGACAAATTAACGGAAACTATAAAGTAGGCATTGACACCGAACGGTATGAATTTTTTGTAAAAAACGGCTTTTTATTTGGTAATGAAGATCATAACCATGATGATCCCGCGCATACACACAGCCGTCAATCCAGTCTGGGAATTATTGTCAGTGGAAGTATCCATAATCAGGACGCTGTGTACGGCAATAAATTGTACAACGGTAGTCAAAATAATATCTACGCGAACGTGATCTATGATACCGAACTGAACGAAAATAATAAACTTTCGATAGGAACAAGTTTCAATATGGATACCTATGACGAATTGCTAACCACAGATGCCACTTTTCCGTTGAAGCGTACCGAATACGTACCCGGTGCGTTTGCCGAATACAGTTTGAATTATGGCAATCTTTCGGCAATGGCAGGGATTCGTGGCGATTACAACTCGGTTTACGGTATATTTGTCTCACCCCGTTTTCATGTGCGGTATAATATCGCGGATGTTTTGCATTTGCGTGCGGCGGCGGGAAAAGGATACAGAGCGCCAAACGTGCTTGCGGAAAATAATTTCTTACTCGCCAGTAACCGGAAAATGAACATTGGCCCGGATTTGAAACCCGAAGAAGCGTGGAATTACGGAGCCACAGCACACATTTTTATCCCGATATGGAGTAGGAGAGAGATGGGACTGATGTTTGAGTGGTTTTACACCGATTTCAAAAATCAGGTAGTAGGTGATATGGATACAGACGCACATGCCGTAAGTTTCAATAACCTGAATGGAAAATCTTTCTCCAATAGTTTTCAGGTTGAAGCGAATCTGGAGATCCTAAGGGGATTAACCGCGACAGTGGCGCATCGTATCAATAATGTTAAAACGACGATAAATGGTGAACTTCGCGAGAAACCGTTGAACAATCGGAGCAAAAGTATCGTTAGTTTATCATACCAAACTCCGTTAAACAAATGGCAGTTTGATTATACAGTACAATTTAATGGTGGCGGTCGTTTACCGGACCCCGACAAGTTGAATCCGCTTTGGGAAACTGAATTTAAGCCATTTACGAATATGATGGCGCAAGTTACCAAAAATTTCAGGACATGGTCGATTTATGCCGGTGCTGAAAATTTAACGAATTTTGTTCAGCCTTATCCGATTATAGATGTAGCAAATCCGTTTGGCAATAATTTTGACGCTTCTATGGTATGGGGACCCATGCACGGAAGAACGTTTTACTTGGGTATGCGTTGGGCTTTATCAAAAGATTAGTAATAACAAACAAAAAAATAAAAAAATGAAACTCAAAAGTATAATTATAATCACGTTAAGTGTGTTGGCAATATCCATTCACGCTGAAGCGCAAACGAAAAAGAAAGATGTAAACATTAAAACGGTAACGTTTGATGTGTCAATGACCTGCGAAAACTGCAAAAAGAAAATAGAGAAGAATATCGCTTTTGAAAAAGGCATAAAAGATATGCAGGTATCGTTGGACAATAAGCAGGTAACGCTTACATTCGATACCCGAAAAACGAACGAAGAAAAAATTATTGAAGCATTTGACAAACTGGGATATAATGCCGTTGTCGTAGAAGAAAAATCATAATAAATCGAAAAATATATTAAATCGTACAGAAATAGAACTTATTTATAATGTATATCGAGAAAAATAAATATATTTGCGATGTAAAATAGAATGAAACTAAACAATTTACCAAATTTATTATTCAAAAAGATGAAAGCAAACAAAATTTCAATGGCAGTTGTTGCCCTATTTATTTCCATGTCAGTAATGACAGCTCAAGTACCCGCAAAGAAAGAGACCAAAGCAGAACCGGCTAAAAAAGAATGTTGCGAAGGCAAAACAAAAGCCGAATGCAAAGATGCCAAAAAAGCCGAATGCAAAGACGCAAAAAAGGCGGAATGCAAGAAAGATGTTGCTACTGCCGAAAAAAAATCTTCTTGTTGCGCCAATAAAACGACTGCTCAGAACTAAGCAATTCCATCAACTTAATAGAACCGTGAAATACATGTTCACGGTTTTTTTTGTTTTAAAACCCACACATCAAGACTTAGCTTACCTTGTAAACACATATTTTTCGTAATTTTGTGCCGGATTTAGACGAAAATATGGATACAAAATTACGATTCTACTTAGAAAGTATGCGTTTACGTACCTTACCACTTTCGGTGTCCGGTATTATTATGGGGGGAATGCTTGCGACATCACGTTTACAGTGGGATACCGGTGTCTTCTCATGGGCTTTGTTGACAGCATTATCCCTTCAGATTTTGTCAAATATAGCCAACGAATTGGGAGATTTGCAAAAAGGAACCGATAACGAACATCGTCTGGGTCCTATTCGCAGCGTGCAACGCGGAAAATTAACAGAAAAGAATCTGTCTCGATTTTTGTTGGTTTTTATCGTACTTTCAGCCTTATTTGGTCTTTGTTTGATTTGGACAGCCTTTGATAGTTTTCTTTCAATTCAAAGTTGGATAATGATTCTCCTGGGGAGCTTGACAATAGTGGCTGCAATTAAATATACTTTTGGTCAAAATGCGTACGGTTATATTGGGCTGGGAGATTTATTTGTCTTCATTTTTTTTGGTATTGTCAGTGTAGTTGGCGTTTATTTTTTGATGGCAAAGTCAATTTATCTCTCCATTTTCTTACCCGCGTCATCAATCGGGTTGCTTTCTACCGCCATGCTCAATCAAAACAACATGCGGGATATCGATAACGATACCAATTTTAAGAAAAAAACACTTGCTGGTAGAATGGGTTTGAAATCGGCTAAAGTTTACCATTTCGCTCTGATTACCTTGGCATTTGTCTTGATGTCTATTTATAGCATAATACAGAAAATGAATGCTTTTGGCTATTTGTACGTCTTGACTTTTCCCGTATTTGCTTGGCATTTACATTCGGTTTTCGGCAATGAAGGCAAAACACTTGACAAACAAATGAAGGTTATTTCCATCGGAACGATTTTATTTTCGCTCGCGGGCGGGATTGGTTTTGTTCTGGGGAGATAGCTTTCGTCCAATTTTTTAGAATACTTAACGTCGATAATCTAACTAATTATGCAGTATTATTATGGAAATTATCCGTTTACAATCCGTCGATAACACCTATTGGGGATCCCTCGTTCAACTTTACACGGAAGCTTTTCCCGCGAACCAACGTCGGTCAGTTGAAGAATTGAATGTGCTGATTAATAATCAGAATAAATTTTACTGCAATGCCGTTCTGATGAATAAAGAATTGGTTGGTTTCTTTAATTATTGGGATTTGGACGAATTCTTTTTTGTAGAGCATTTAGCCATTGAGCCACCTTTACGCGGACATAAATTAGGCGAAAAAACCATAACGTTAGCCCGTACTTCGGTTGATGTTCCTTTGGTACTGGAAGCCGAAACGGCTGAAAATTCCGATTGGGGAAGCCGTCGATTGGAGTTTTATCGTCGATTGGGTTTTGAAATTATCCCGAGAGATTACCTACAACCGCCTTATGAAGAAGGAGAAAATTACATTCTATTGCATTTGATGAGCGATAATATTGATTTTGCAACTTCAAATTTCGAAGAAATAAAAAAGAAAATTTACGAAGAAGTGTATCGTGTTTCCGTTTAGTTTTTAGTGTTTTCATTTAAACCTTCTATTTTTTTTTAACCGTTTATAACAGATACTATTCAAAAATTTTTTGTAATTTTGTCAGGTTTTAATAAGTCAATTTGTCAGCCGTTTGAAAGTTAATAAAAGCCCATGAAGATTGACTTAAAAATTACAAAATTTCGATAGATGAAACCATCTGATTTACAAGCAGTCAAACAACGTTTTGGCATTATAGGTAATGCCGAAGCATTGAATCGGGCTATAAGTGTAGCTGTGCAAGTCGCTCCGACCGATCTCACCGTACTCATTACCGGTGAAAGCGGAGTCGGGAAAGAGAATTTTCCACAAATAATTCACAACAACAGTCATCGTAAGCACGGTCCTTACATTGCCGTAAACTGTGGTGCTATTCCGGAAGGAACCATTGATTCGGAACTTTTTGGACACGAGAAAGGCTCTTTTACCGGAGCGACTGCCGACCGCAAAGGCTACTTTGAAGTTGCCGACGGAGGTACCATATTTCTGGACGAAGTCGGCGAGTTGCCGTTAGCGACACAAGTGAGATTGCTTCGTGTACTCGAAGCCGGCGAATTCATCAAAGTCGGCTCATCCAAAACGTTAAAGACTGATGTGCGCGTGGTTGCAGCTACAAACATGAACATCACCGAAGCCATACGAGACGGGAGATTTAGAGAAGATTTATTTTACAGGTTAAATTCAGTACCCATTTATATACCACCTTTGCGCGAACGGAAAGATGATATTTCGTTGTTGTTTCGAAAATTTGCGGCAGACTTTGCCGAAAAATACAATATGCCTCCCATTCGTCTGACCGATGAAGCCAAAGCCATTTTGACAAACTACTATTGGAATGGAAATGTAAGACAACTAAAAAATATTACTGAACGGATCTCCGTGATAGAACAGCAACGAGAAGTATCGGCAACCATTCTGCGTTCATATCTTCCTGACGAAAATATGGAAAAACTTCCGGCGATCTTAACTACCGGTAAATCGGATGGAAAAACATTTAACAGCGAACGCGAGATTCTCTATCAGGTACTTTTTGATATGAAAAAAGACATGACTGAACTGAAGAAAGTAGTGAATGATTTAATGACTGACAGGCATTACCAACCCCACGAAAACACGTCGAATCCGGCTTCAACATTTACACACTATCCTGTTGATAATCATTCCGGTACTGGTTCTGTCAAAGCTGTCGTTCATCACGATGACGATCGACTTTTTCACGACGTTGATGACGTGGAATTGATCAACGACGAAGAAGAGTATAGCGAAGAAAATGGGGCTTATAGTCTGGCTGATATGGAAAAACAAATGATTATTCGTACTCTCGAAAAATACAGAGGGAGAAGAAAGCCCGCGGCGGAAGAGCTAAAAATTTCAGAACGAACACTCTACCGAAAAATAAAGGAATACAACATTGACGTGAATTAACTTTTACGATTCAAAAAAACGGTAATATTGAGATAGAATTCAAGCAACCTCCAATAAATAGTCTAATTTAGTCAGCCTGATATTATATGAAAGAAAAAACGATAAAATATGTCTTATACCTACTATTACTGCTTTTTACTTGTACGGGTTGTAAAATCAGCTACAGTTTTACCGGCGGATCGCTTGATTATGCTAAGTACAAAAGCATCTCTATCGTTGATTTTCCGAATAATGCCGAACTAGTAAATCCATCACTGTCACAGTTTTTCACGGAAGCTTTGAAGGATAAATATACGCGTTCTACTAAGTTAACGCTACAACGCGAAGGCGGCGACATGCACCTGGAAGGTGAAATAGTCGGTTATCAGCTACAAGCGATGGCTATCAGTGCCGACTCATACGCTTCGGAAACGAAGCTGACTCTTACTATTAATGTCCGATATACCGATAGTAAAAATCCTGATCTGGATTTTGATACCCGGTATTCGGCATCACAGCTTTTTGATAGCAACCGGATGCTGAGCGACGTAGAAGGCGAGTTAATGGATATATTGGTAAAAGAAATTGTAGATAAGATTTATAACGATACAGTAGCACGGTGGTAAGGTAAACAAAAATAATTTCTTTCATATTTACCTAAAATACGCAAAACAGTGAAATGACTTACGATAATTTTATACAACTTGTGAAGGACCCGGAGAGTATTTCCGGAGACAATCAATCAGTACTGAAAGAATTGATTGACAAATACCCCTATTTTGGAGTAGCACGTTGGTTGTATCTAAGATCCTTGTACGTATCCGATAGTATCTATTTCGATCAAGAATTGAAAAAAACGGCGTTATACGCGTCTGATCGAAGGAAACTCTATTTTTTTATTTATCCCGAAGAATCGGTTGCAACTGATTCGCTGATAAGAAATCGAAGTACTACCTCCGGAAGCTATTTTGACATGCTCAATCTACTCGATAACGGTGAAAATGCTAAAGGCTCTCTTCAAACCTTAGCCGAAAAATTGAAAGCATCCCGGGAGATGTTGAGTCCCAATCCGGTTGAGCTCCATACGGAGCAATATCCGATAGGGCAAGAAGTCGATGTGGATGTTAACGAAAGTAACATTCATTATCAAAATCAAGATTCGAATACATCTGAATCGGAGAAGAAGGTCAAATTACTTATCAAAAATAAAAAATACGAAGAAGCCATCGGAGTATTGGAAGAATTAAATTTGATAAATCCAAAAAAAAGTGTTTACTTTGCAGACCAAATTCGATTTTTGAAAAAAATAATCAAAACGTAACACCATTTATATGTACACCACATTAATTATTCTTATCCTTATCGCCGCCATCTTACTTACGTTAGTTGTATTGGTTCAGAATTCCAAAGGAGGCGGTTTGGCTGCCGGATTCCAATCGTCCAATCAGTTTATGGGGGTACGGAAAACGACCGACTTTATCGAAAAAGCGACTTGGGGATTAGCCGGATTCATTATTGTATTATCAATACTTGCGGTAGGCATTCGCTCCGGACATCAAAACACCAATGCTCAACAATCAGCCATACAAGGAGAAGCCGCGGATATTACCCGTCAAGTGCAGGAAGGAACAGCAGTACCTAACTTTGGCGAAGTGCCGGAAGTAGTTGATCCAAATCAGCAAACAGCCGAACAGCCGACTCCCGCTACAACCGAAAAAAAATAATTCGTTAAGAAATTACCTGTTTAAGCGTATCAAATTTCAAAAGTTTTGATACGCTTTTTTTCATCCATGGAAATTCATTTTATTGACATACTCGACTATTTGGGAACATTCGCTTTTGCAATCAGTGGCATTCGCATGGCGGCATCCAAACGATTTGATTGGTTTGGCGCCTATGTGGTTGGTTTAGTTACGGCGATAGGTGGTGGCACAACACGGGATTTACTGTTAGGCGTATCACCGTTTTGGATGTCTCAGCCATCGTATCTGATAGTTACGGCACTTGCACTACTCTTTGTAATCGGATTCGGAAAATGGGTAATCAAGTTACATTACACGTTTTTTCTTTTCGATGCCATCGGGTTGGGGCTATTCACAGTCGTCGGCATTGATAAAGCACTTGCGAATGAATTGCCAATGTGGATTGCCATCTCCATGGGAATGATCTCAGGTTCGGTCGGCGGCATCATTCGCGATGTACTGATAAATCAAGTCCCTTTGATATTGCGTAAAGACATATACGCGATAGCGTCCATTCTCGGCGGATTAATCTATTTCGCTTGTATTGAGATGAATATCAGTTTGATAACAACACAGATTGTCTGTGTTGTCTCGATAACTTTGATTCGAGTATTATCCGTGAGATTCCACATCGGGCTACCGGTGCTAAAAGGCAATGAATCCGAAAAGCAGGAACATTGAAGCAACATTATTTATTCTATATTTCATACTCGACAGGAAAATGATTCAAATAGAAGATACCCTGATAAGCCTTGATTTGTTTGAAGAGCAATTTGTGTGCGATTTAACTTCCTGCAAAGGAGTCTGTTGCGTTGAAGGGGATGCCGGAGCGCCATTGGAGCCGGAAGAAATCGAGAAACTAAACGAAGTTCTGCCCGCTGTATGGGATGACCTGCCCAAAACATCGCAAAAGGTAATTAAGAAAAAAGGCGTTTCCTACATCGACGAAGACGGAGAACCGGTTACATCCATCGTTGCCGGAAAAGAGTGCGTATTCGCTTACAAGGAAAAATCGGGAATTTGGAAATGCGCTGTTGAAAAAGCCTTCAGGGAAGGACGTACAGAATTTTACAAACCCATTTCGTGCCATCTCTATCCTGTCCGATTGCAGAAATACACGGAATTGACCGCCGTGAACATACACCGCTGGAGTATTTGCGATTGTGCGCGAAAGAATGGTAATAGCCTGAAAATTAGCGTCTATCAATTCCTAAAAGAACCGCTCATTCGACAATTTGGCGAAGAGTGGTACCGACAAGTAGAAATAGTGGCCCAGAAATTGGAAATCAATGGCTTAAAGTAATCATCCGAAAGCACTAATAACCTGAAATTTACTATTCAAAACCATGCAGGCAAATAAAGATTCACGCCCGACATACAACAACTTGCCAAATACGGTCGAAATAATTACCATCGGCGATGAAATCCTGATTGGACAAATTGTAGATACCAATTCGGCTTGGATAAGCGCCGAATTAAACAAAAGCGGATTTCAAATTTCTCAAATCACGTCCGTGCATGATGCTGAAAATCATATTTTGGAAACGTTAGATTTTGCGCTTTCAAAAAACGATATTGTATTGCTTACGGGTGGCTTGGGACCGACCAAAGACGACATTACCAAAACAATGCTGTGTAAATATTTCGACACCAAGTTGGTGTATAGCACCGAAGTTTATCGGAATATTGAAAAATTGTTCGCGCACCGACCGGCGGTGATGAATAAACTGACCGAATCACAGGCGATGGTTCCGGAGAACTGCACCGTAATTCAAAATAACGTTGGTACAGCACCAATTATGTGGTTTAAGCGTGGAGAAAAAGTAGTCGTTTCCATGCCCGGTGTACCTTTTGAAATGAAAAAAGCGATGGCTGATGAAATAATACCCCGATTGAGAGAACAGTTTCGAACCAAGCCCATCATTCATCAAACCGTGCAAGTCTATGGGTATGGTGAATCCACTTTAGCGCTGAAGATTGCCGAGTGGGAAGAAAATTTGCCAAAAGACTTGCATTTAGCTTATTTGCCGAGTTTCGGTATCGTAAAGTTGCGAATAAGCGGTACTTCCGACGACAAATCCGCTTTGAAAACGAAAATCGACAGTCAGATAAAGCTACTTGAAGATATTTTAGGCGAAAGTATCATCGCGAAACAGGATATATCGATTGAAGAATTGCTGAATGGTTTGTTGAAAAATAAAGGATTAACCGTTTCAACAGCAGAAAGTTGCACGGGTGGTAATATCGCCCATCGAATTACGCTTATTCCCGGAAGTTCAGCTGTTTTCAAAGGTTCAGTTGTGGCGTATGATAATGAAGTTAAAGAAAACGTATTGAATGTGTCGGCGTCTGATTTGAATCAATACGGCGCGGTAAGTAGGCAGGTAGTAGAACAAATGGCTGATGGTGTAAGAAAACGGATGCAAACCGATTTAGCCGTAGCCGTATCAGGTGTTGCCGGACCGGAAGGCGGCACAGACGATAAACCTGTGGGAACGGTGTGGATAGCCGTTTCGGGAATGGACTATATCGAGAACGAAAAATTTCAATTTGGGGATTTCCCGCGTGATGTTATCGTCGAACGAGCTACAACTGCCGCTATAATGATGTTATGGAAAAAAATTAACGAGCTGTAACTGAATAAGGTGTTTGAAATGAATCAATTAAAGGATACACTTTGTGGAGTATCCTTTTTTGTTGAGTTTATTCAAGTCCGGATATTCCTGATTTTATTGTAAATTTGTAGCTTAGTTCAAACCATTATATTCAAATGAACGAATCCAAAACATACAAAGCCTTCGTCATTTCCGAATCAGACGGAACGTACATTCAAGCAGTAAAAGAACGAAAAATAACCGATTTACCACACGGAAATGTACTCGTAGAAGTACACTATTCATCGTTAAACTACAAAGACGCGCTTTCTGCCATTGGCAATAAAGGTGTTACCAGAAAATATCCGCACACGCCGGGGATAGACGCGTCAGGAATAGTCGTCGAATCTGATAATTCGCGTTTTAAGGTAGGGGAGCGGGTTATAGTTTCCGGCTACGATTTGGGCATGAATACGCCGGGTGGATTTGGCGGGTACATTCGCGTACCGGCAGAGTGGGTCGTGAAATTACCTGAAAATTTGACGTTAAAAGAAGCGATGATTATCGGTACAGCAGGGTTTACCGCCGGTATTTCGTTGACCAGACTATCCGAATTGGTCAAACCGGCTGACGGAAAAGTCATTGTAACCGGAGCTACCGGTGGAGTCGGGTCGGTAGCTTTGAGCATGCTCTCCAAATTAGCTTACGAAACCGTAGCCGTATCCGGAAAAGAAGCCGAATACGCTTTCCTACAAAGTTTAGGCACGAAAGAAATTATTTCGCGTCAGGATTTTTTGAATTTGGATAAAAAACCGATTCTATCCGCAAAATACGCGGGCGGAATAGATACGGTAGGCGGTTCCATTCTCGAAAATATTCTGAAAACACTTTTGCCGCTTGGTGCGGTAACCACTTGTGGCAGTGTCGCTTCTACCGAGCTGAATCTGTCGGTTTTCCCCTTTATTCTCAGGGGAATTTCGCTAATCGGCATTTCCGCCCAAAACTACCCGATGGAGCTTCGCGAAAAATTGTGGCAAAAATTAGCCACCGATTGGAAACCGGATAACTTGATGAAAATCTACAACGAGATAACCTTAAATGAACTTCCTAACGCCATTAATCAGATACTGAAAGGGCAATTAAAAGGAAGAACCATTGTGAAATTAAACTAATTTGCCGATATAAATCGATACAGGATAAACCGACAGAAATTCATTTCCAAATAAATTACGAAACACGATCAATTCATGCTATCCGAACAACTCATTACCCTTTTGGTCAACGCGAATCAACTCTCTCCCCGACAAATCCGCAATACGCTCACACTCATAGACGAAGGCGCAACGATTCCTTTCATCAGTCGCTACCGAAAAGAAGCAACCGGCAACATGGACGAAGTGCAGATAGCCGAGTTAAAGGGGCTACACGAAAAATTGGTCGAATTGGCAAAAAGAAAAGAAGCGGTTATAAAATCCATTGACGAGCAGGAAAAACTAACCGATGAGCTAAGAGAACGTATAGAAGCGTGTTGGAACGCGACCGAGCTGGAAGATATTTACTTGCCGTACAAACCTAAAAAACGTACTCGCGCCGAAATTGCCCGCGAAAAAGGATTGGAACCACTCGCGAAAATTTTAATGGCTCAGAAGTCTGATAATGTCGTACAATCGGCAAAATCATTTGTGAATGAACAAGTCACGGATGAAGAAGACGCGCTGAAAGGAGCCAGAGATATCATTGCCGAATGGGTCAACGAAAGTGAAGCCGCCCGAAATGCCGTTCGATCTATTTTTGCATCCGAAGCGATTATTTCATCCAAAGTTGTTAAAGGCAAAGAAGAAGACGCGCAGAAGTTCCGCGATTATTTTGATGCGGGTGAAAAACTTACAAAAATAAGTTCACATCGCTTTTTGGCTATGCATAGGGGAGAAGCGGAAGGATTTTTAAGGTTGAATATTGCGCCTGTCGAAGAAGAAAAATGCTTGGATCGATTACTCCGAATATTCAAACACGCAGATAATAAATCCGGTATGCAGGTTGAAGAAGCAGTTGTAGATGCCTACAAGCGATTACTGAAACCGTCTATCGAAAATGAATTTTCCAATTCCGGAAAAGAAAAAGCTGATGCGGAAGCCATTCGGGTGTTTGCCGAAAATCTCAAACAGTTGCTACTCGCTCCACCCCTTGGGCAGAAGCGTGTCATGGGAATTGACCCCGGTTTTCGTACCGGTTGTAAAGTAGTTTGTTTGGACGCGCAAGGCAATCTGCTTCACAATGAGAATATCTATCCCCACCCACCCATGAACGAGTATTCGCAAGCGCAACGCAAAATCCAAAAAATGGTTGAATCCTATGATATTCAATCTATTGCCATAGGCAATGGGACTGCCGGACGCGAAACGGAACAGTTTATTCAAAATATTCGTTACGACCGTAAGGTGCAAGTATTTGTCGTCAGTGAAAATGGTGCGTCAATATATTCGGCATCTAAAATTGCCCGGGAAGAATTTCCCGATTACGATGTAACGGTTCGTGGCGCGGTCTCTATCGGCAGACGACTTATGGATCCCTTGGCGGAATTGGTAAAAATAGACCCGAAATCCATCGGAGTAGGGCAGTACCAGCACGATGTGGATCAACCCAAACTTAAAACAGCACTTGATCAGACCGTAGAAAATGCCGTAAACAGGGTAGGAGTGAACCTGAATACCGCCAGCAAGCATCTTCTGACTTATGTGTCGGGTGTTGGCGCGCAAATCGCGCAAAACATCGTAGATTACCGAGCCGAATACGGCGCGTTTCTCAATCGGAAATCACTTCTGAAAGTTCCCAAATTGGGCTCGAAAACTTTTGAACAATGTGCCGGATTTCTTCGCGTAGCCGGTGGCGATAATCCGCTCGATAATTCGGCTGTTCACCCCGAAAGCTACGCTATTGTAAACAACATAGCCAAAGATTTGCATTTAAATATCAACGAGTTAATTGGCAACAAGGAAATTAGAAAATCGGTCGATTTAAATCTATACGTTACCCATAAAGTCGGGATGCCGACCTTAAACGACATCATGGACGAGTTGGAGAAGCCCGGACGCGATCCGCGCTCGGCGATACAAGTTTTTGAATTTGATCCGAATGTGAAAAAAATAGACGATTTACGCGAAGGGATGGAACTACCGGGTATAATCACGAATGTAACCAATTTTGGCGCGTTTTGCGACATTGGTATCAAAGAGAACGGGTTGATTCATATCTCCAACTTAGCCGATCGCTACGTGAGCAATCCGGCAGACATTGTTTCGTTGCACCAACACGTCAAGGTCCGCGTCTTAGAAGTGGATATGGCAAGAAAAAGAATACAACTGAAGTTATTGTAGAGCAACAGATTCACTATCAGTTATACCGTCTAAAAGTTACCAAACTCGTAGCAATGTAAAGTTTTGTATAAAATTTGTGGAATACACCAAAATTATTCGTAAATTCATCGTCATGAAGAAAAAAGTATTCATTCCTATTTTATTTCTATTTATTTCAATATCGTTAAGTGCACAAGACGATCTTGGCAAACAACTTTGGCGTAATTTCAACTTCGGGTGGGAAGTCTATCGAACGGATGATTATCGTTGGAGAAATTTATTTATTGGAAGTGGATACTATACCTATTTCAAATCTGTACCCAAAGCCTATGTTTACGCCGGAATGAATATCAATTGGAGCAAGTATTCGATTTACTCGTCCGGAGACTACGCGCTAAGAGCGTCTGATGCTACGTTGAAAACTACATCCGTTTCTGTTCCGTTGTACGCCGGTTATCAGGTTTTCAAGGACAAAGGATTTGGTCTGACGCTTTATACCGGTCCGTCTTTTGATCTTATTTTGGCATCGAAATTGGATGGGCAAACTTACGATAAGATTAATCATTTCCAGACCGGATGGACTGTCGGAGGTACCTTGCAGTTTCTTTATCTCATGCGACTTCGCATAGCATACAGCTACTATCCGGTATCGTTGCTGTCGGACTTTAATATGCCGAGAAGCGCATTCACGTTTTCTTTCGGATTCTAAGTGCTTAATCAAAAATAAAAATCACATTACAAAACAAAAAGTATGAAAAAAATTTATATTGGACTTTATATCAGTTAGTTTTATAATTGTTTGATATTAAAACAATATATTAAACATATATCCGTTATTCGGATATTATGAGATACATAAGGTGGGTTCTAAAAATTCATTTTTTCTGTTTTGTCTCAAAAAAACGATAGTACTCGTTTCCCGATTTTCTTAAATCAAGTCAGTATCACACTATTTTTTCTAATTTTACACCCGAAAATCCATTTATTTGTTATTTGTTATCTGTTAC
>JBKEBE010000162.1:0-6453 GCA_047973025.1 Paludibacteraceae bacterium | reverse complement strand
GCTGACGTGGTGCTACCGTAAAACTCGCGTCTATCATTTTACCTTCGTTCATTATCAGTCCTTTGGATTCAAGGTAATCGTTAAACTCTGAAAATATCTTCTCAACCAAACCTGCTGTTGTAAGCATTTCACGAAATGCCCATACGGTTTTCTCGTCCGGTACTTTATCGCCACTTGACAAACCAAGAAATTGCTTGAAACTAATCCGATCGATAATTTGATATTCCAACTGATTGTCGCCTAATACGTAATAACGTTGCAAAATCAATATCTTAAACATCATTACCAACATCATAAGGTTTTGCCCCCGCGTTGCTTTTCTTTTCTGTATTTAACATGACGTCTTCCAAGGTAGCTCTGAACATCTCGAAATCGATAACCTTACTGATCATTTCTAAGGGATTACCTATGGCTGAAAGTTTATCCACACTTGTTTCTTCGTCAAACAGACCCCTGTTTCCGGTTGTTTTATATTTAAGCATATATTTTGCTGTTTTATCACACAAATATACGAATAATACCCTGAATACCAGAATTTTAATTTATAGAAGTCCCCTATACAACAAAAAAAGGATTACCGCCAAAAACCTATTTTGACAAAAAGTTGAATTATTAACAATTAAAAAATTGTATATTTGCAATCGAAAATTATCTTGAAAAACAATTGAGTTTAATCGGATACATATTAGTTACACTTATCGGCGTTATCTTCTTCTCCGGAATGGAGACGGCTTATTTAAATGCCAACAAAATACGATTTGAATTGACCAATATGGACAAGAATCTGAATTCGTCCATTATTTCCATTTTTTACAACAATTCCCAACAGTTCGTTGCCACCATGTTTTTAGGTAAGTATATCTGTATCGTGATATATGGAATACTGATGATGTTTGTCCTACAAGCGCCTTTTTCGTCTTTGGGAAGCGTGTTGGGTATTACTTTCGAGATATTATTTTCCGCAGTCGTGTTAATCGGTGTTGCCGAATTTTTACCGAAAGTACTCTTTAAAGTAAATCCGAATCTTTGGATACGCCTTTTTGCATGGTTACTTCTCATTTTTTACGTAGTTCTTTACCCTATTTCGTGGATTGCGTCAAAACTGTCATTGGGAGTATTAAAGCTACTCAAAGCCGAAATTCCACATTCGGTTGAAGAAAATATTTTTTCAAGAATCGATTTAAATTATCTACTTCAGGAAAATATCGACTCGACCGGCGACATTAAAGACATGAACAACGAAGTGAAAATCTTTAAGAAAGCGTTGGACTTCTCGAACGTAAAATTAAGGGATTGCTATGTGCCCCGTACTGAAATGGTTGCGCTTGAGTATGGCGTAAATATCAACACGTTGAAGCAAACTTTTGTAGAGACAGGACTTTCCAAAATTTTGATTTACAAAGAAGATATCGATAATATCGTCGGATACATTCATTCATCTGAAATGTTCAAGAATCAAAAAGATTGGACTAAACAGATAAAATCAATCTCGTTTGTTCCTGAAAATATGGCTGCTCAGAAACTGATGAAAATTTTCATGACTCAGAAGAAAAGTATTGCCGTCGTCGTGGACGAATTCGGCGGTACCGCCGGACTTGTAACACTTGAAGATATCGTAGAGCAAATCTTTGGAGAAATTGAAGACGAACACGACATACGTGATTATACCGCCGAAAAAGTAGGAGAAAACGAGTATCTGCTTTCCGGCAAATTAGAAGTGGAAGAGGCAAATCGTCTTTTGGGGCTGCACATCCCATTGGCTGAGGAGTATTCAACCATCGCCGGATATATCCTTCAAGCGCATCAGAAATTCCCGATACTGAATGAAATTATACGCATGGACAAGTACACATTCAAATGTGTAAAAGTTTCTAACAATCGAATTGAGCTGGTCAAACTGCAGGTAAATAACTAGTTCTTCGTTTTGAGCAACAAAGCGTAACGGTCATATTTAACGGTAACAAAAAAATAAAAGCACGAAATACGTTCGGTCTGCATTTTTTTTTGTAAATTCGTGCCCTAAAATTTTAAGAGAATATCATTATCAATTAATAACCTTTTTTATTTAAAATGGCAACATTACAAAGTATAAGAAACAAAGGAGTTTTATTGGCAGTCATCATTGGGTTAGCCTTATTGGCTTTCATCATCGGCGATTTCTTAAATTCAGGTTCTACTCTTTTTCATCAAAACAGACAAACCGTAGCCGATGTCAACGGCGAAAAAATCAATATCCAAACTTATCAAGATGCCATCGAACAGATGAACACGATTTACAAAATCGAGTCCGGGAGAACCGATTTTAATGAGAATGAGCAGTCACAAATCCGTAATCAAGTTTGGGAAAATATGATTAACGAACGAATTCTTGTCGCTGAAACGAAAAAGATCGGATTAACGGTCGGGAAAGAAGAATTACGCGACCGATTGATTGGCAACAACATACACCCCATGATTAGTCAACGTCCGGCTTTTGTGGACCCTCAAACCGGTCAGTTCAGTAAAAACGCTTTAATTCAGTTCTACAACAGCATTTTTGACTCCAATGTTCCCCAAGAATCTCAAGAGCAACTTAGAGACGCAAAAAATTATTGGCTATTCTGGGAAAATAATGTAAAAAATGCCGTTTTGCAAGATAAATATTTCGCATTGATAGGAAAATCTGTTGGTGCCAATAGCATAGATGCAAAATATAATTACGACGCGCGTAAGATGACCGGCGATGTTAACTATGTCGTGCAACCTTATTCCGCCATCGCTGATTCGGCTGTACAAGTATCTGATTCTGAAATCAAGACACTTTACGAAAAGAAAAAAGAACAGTATAAACAAGAAGCCAATCGCTCAATCAATTACGTGTCATTCAACGTAGAACCTCAACAAGAAGATTTTCTGGAAGCAGAAGAATGGATGAAAAAAATGAGTGAAGAATTCAAAACTACGAACGATATAATCGGGCTGGTAAATTCTGAATCAGACGTTACCTACGATGACCGTCAAAGCTATTCTCGACAGACTGTACCGGCTTATCTTCAGAATTTCGCGTTCAGCAACAGTACCGGAGCTATTTTTGGACCAATGTTCCAAAATAATATGCACGTGATGGCTAAAATCATGGAATCAGGTATCATGGAGTCCGACTCAGTCAAACTTCGACATATCGTGCTTGCACCCACCGACGAAAAACGCGCCGACAGCCTTGTCAACGTGATTAGAAGTGGAGCAAACTTCGGAGATGCCGCTCGGCAATACTCACTGGCTCAGCAAACTGCAAATGCCGGTGGCGAAGTTGGATGGATTACTCGTAGCATGGTTGGAAAGGAAATTTCTGATCCGGCATTTTCCAAAGGCGTTAACGAACTATTTAAGGTAAGTAACACGCAAGGTATTCAAATTTTTCAAATAATGGAAAAAACACCCGCTCGTCCGAAGGTAAAACTCGCAATTTTGGAACGTAAAGTAGAACCAAGCAATCAAACCTACAGCAAACTGTATAATGAAGCAAAGCAATTTGCGGCAGCAACAAATAATCAAAAGGAATTTGATGATTTAGCGAAAGAAAAAGGGTATGTCGTTCGTCCATCCTTGGGTTTGACTAAAAACAGCGACAACGTGGATATGATTCCACAATCCCGTCAGGTAGTTCGTTGGGCTTTTGAAAACAACAAGGGGAAGGTTTCTGATGTGTTTGACTGCGATAGAACAACATATATCGTAGCAACGGTATCCGAAATTAACGAAAAAGGGTACAGGACAGTAGAACAAGTAATACCACAATTGAAGGCTGAAATTATCAAAGATAAGAAAGCTGATTTGCTCAAAAAACAACTGACCGATCAGTTAGCGCAAAACCCGAGTCTGGAAGGTTTGGCGTTGTTTATAGGTACGGAGATTAAGACTGCACCCGCCGTCAACTTTACTTCTTCCCAATTTGGCGATGCCGGTCCGGAACCCGCCATTATCGGGAAAGCCAGTGTGGCTCCTGCCGGACAGATTACCGTCCCATTGCAAGGTCAGTCCGGAGTTTATGTGCTGGTTCCTCTTGCCAAACAAACCGACACAACACCCTTCGATGCGAAATTGGAAGTAGCGCAGTTGGATTACCGTGCCACCCAATCGCTACCTTACACGATCATGCAGAATATGCGCGAGAAATATAATATTACTGATAATCGATTCAATTTCTACTAGAGAGAGTAGTCAACGATATTCAAGGAACACCGGGATAAATTGATAAATTTATTCCGGTGTTTTTAGTTTAAGCAGGCATGTGTCATTGAAAGTTATTCTCATATTTTTTTGAACACACGGAAGCTGATGAGCTTCTTTTGATACTCGGCTTCCTTTTTCCTCGGTTGCTTATTCCACTAAGCACTTTCGGAAACAATAAAATCCATCGTACAATAAATCTTTTATCTAGTTATTCAACTTTCGCAAGCTGAATTTAACTCGCTTGCGATAGGTTTTTGAAATTTAAGTATTTTATAACATTGTTGTCCGGTAAAAAATTAATATAAGATAAAAAAAAGAAGCCACTCTTTTCAGATTAGCTCCCAAGTTATGTATTTGAAGTTACACACAAAAAAAATATAACATAAGCAAAGATACAAATTTAATTGACCCGCGTTGTGATTTGCTTTCAAAAAATTGTATCTTTGATATTCTGAACAACCGGATATCAACATCAAAGTGACACACAACGAATTGTGACGAAAATTAGGATTAAGAAAAATGTTGTTCAAAATAAGAAATCCCGCTCGAAACAGCGAGATTTTTTATGCTAAAACAATTCCAACTGCTGGTAAGGAGTAGATACGGGTTTCTCTTTTTTGCCGATAAACAATTCCATATTTCCGAACTGCTTGTCGGTAATACAAAGTATGCCGATATGCCCTTTTTCGGGCAGAAAGCTTTTTACCCGCTTTATATGCACATCGGCATTTTCGCGACTGGCACAATGACGCAAGTAGATAGAGAACTGAAACATCGTAAAACCATCTTTTATCAGTTTATTCCGAAAGTCGGTATAGATCTTACGCTCTTTTTCGTCTCGGTAGGCAAATCGAAAAATACCAGTACCCACATAATTCTGTATTCGCTAAACCGGTTCATTTATAATGTAGAATGGATAATGAAAGAATGTAGAATATTAAAGATTTTGTTTCGAAGTTTTGATTATCGACGTTAAAAGCATAATCAATTCTTCACACTCTTCTGCAAATGATTTATACATTTTCTGATCTAAATACCCACATTCAAACATTAACCTTAGCCAATAATGTGATTCCTTTGCTTCCTTGAACGAGATAGACATTTTAGCAATAAAATCTTTTTTTGTTTGTCCCGAATCTGCTTCTTCAATATTAGCTCCGACAGATGTCCCGCTACGCAAGAGTTGCTTGGATAGTTGTCAAGTTTCACAAGGTTGTTGATGGCATTTTTCCTCTTCCGAGTGTAGTGCAGGCGTAGCCGAAACGGAACTCGGAAGAGGAAAAGATAAAAAAGTTGATTATTTTTGTTCTACCAAAATGAAAATAATATGCAACAGATTTATCATTCAAATGCCAAGACAAATGTACATAATCGCGAGCAAATACAAAAGTGTTTTTCTGTTTCAAACACCGAACTCGCTACCCGATTTAACGTTTCTAATCAGACAATTTCCAAATGGAAAAACAGGGATTTTCAACACGATGCCTCCTGTTGTCCCAAAAGCATCAAATATGCCTTATCCGAATTGGAAACGGCATTGGTAATCAGTATCCGGCGTAGTTCGTGGCTCCCATTAGATGAGGTCTTTGAGACGCTTTTAGAACAAAACCGGGCTATATCCCGAAGCTCCGTTTATCGTTGTTTAGTCAAGAATAACCTGAATAAAGCTCCACAAGAGCAAAAAGACAAAGCCAAAAAGTTCAAAGCCTATCAACCCGGATATTTGCATATCGACGTTACTTATTTGCCTAAGTTTATCGGTGTAAGCACCTATTTGTTTGTCGCCATCGACAGAGCTGCAAGAACATTGTATTATCAAGTTTACGACGATAAATCGGCCAAATCAACCGAAGATTTCTTTGATAAATGTGTGGAGTTTTTCCCTTTTGAGATTACACACATATTGACCGATAACGGATTGGAATTTACCAACCGATTGATTCGAAGCAAAAAAGGAAACTTATGCACAAAAGACTCATTGTTGGATCTCAAGTGTAGCGGAAACAATATAGAACACCGATTAACCAAAACCCTGCACTCCAAAAACAAACGGCATGGTGGAAAGGGTTAACGGTACGATAAAAAACAATACGATTCTGAAAACAAATTACAATTCTAAAGATGAAATGAACGTCGATTTGATGAATTTCCTGCTGTTTTACAATCTGAACAGAAGGCACGGGTCGCTGAGAAAAGAACTCAACGTGAAAACACCTGTTTTAGCCATCGAAAAATGGTTTC
>JBKEBE010000080.1:0-2865 GCA_047973025.1 Paludibacteraceae bacterium | reverse complement strand
TGCCCACAAAGAAACCAAAAGGTAAAGAACTTACTAAAGAACAAAAAGAGCAGAACAAAGAAATATCTTCCATCCGCATTGGTGTTGAACATGCCATTGGAAGAGCTAAGAAATGGAGAATTGTGAAAGACACTTTCAGATGTCGAAAGTTTGGCTTTGCACACAAAGTGATGCTTATTGCCTGCGGACTACACAATTTCTCGATCTCATTGAAAACTAACGCTATAGTAATCTAATTTAGATAATCTCTATTACAACTTGTTTTTGATAAATTTTAACGAAGTATTTCTTTTTCCTTCTATTCTTACTACATAAACTCCCGGTACTAAATTTTCGCTGTCCAATTCGAATGCGGGATAACCGGTAATACTGTTGTTCATCAACGTTTTTCCGGTCATATCGTAGAGCGAAACGCGCGAATTAATATCTTGTTCGAGCAGGTTCAGCAAAGTAATTTTGTTATTACCGGAAACTACCGTGATACCGGGATTGACATCGGTACTGATGTACGCGGTCGGTTTTTTGAAATAGACCACAAAGCGAGACAAAGCGTCATTCGGCGTACTTTGGAAAAGATATTCCGGATTGAGTTTTATATCTGTTATGGTATTTGTTACATTGTCTTTCAGCCAAAGTCCTTCGGAAGTCAATGTTTGGGCGTACTGTGCAGTAAGCTTGTAGGTGTCATTTACCGATGCCGGTTTCAACGCCATCGTCACACTATCTATATTTAGCGGCACGCCATTGGCTGCAAGTTTGGAGTTTGAGGCAGAGAGTGTATAGAGCTGAAACGCAAAGTCGGCGCTCGGTACTTTGGATACATCAAAATCGTCCGATTCCAATGCGGCTCCTTCACGCAATCCGATAGCCGCGAGATCGTAAACATGTTCATTTTCCATCGGGGTAATCTTGAATATTACCTGGTTTGTAATGCCCGATTCGTTCTTTGCCAATGACGGTGCACCTTGGTATTTTGGTGCGTTTGCCACGTTGTGTGCCACATTTCCATGAATTTGCTCACTCTTGCCGATAGTTAACGTTCCTGTATTGGTATTGGACTTGGAGACGCGAACCATAAATATGCTCATAGCCGGAATTTCATTAAAATCAGCTACCGCGATACCGGTTCCGCTACCCGTTATATTCAAAGGCTGATAGCTGGTAGAACCTGCCGGAAAAACATAGATAATCGGAGAAAAAACAAGTCCGGAATCTTCCATTTTCTTGGCTATCAGTTTGGTCGATAGTGGACTGGTGTAAGAATTGCCAATAAGCCAATTAAGCGTCGTACCTGTCTGGGAAACAGAGCGGCTGTAGAGATTGTTCTCCGCGAATAGCTGTTCTTTGTACGCCGTAAGCGTATAAACTTTACCGTTGAAATAAAATTTGCCTTTGTCATAGGCACTTGCTTCATCACCCGTTATTCCCAAGCCATGTTCGGCTTGTAAGGTGGCGTAATCAAAGCCGGCAGGTCTGGGTTGTATGAGGTATGCCCGAGAGGCTTCTAATGTCGTTGTAGGATATATTACATACTGATCGTACGAAATATAGGAAGTATTCACAGCATCCGGTTTGTTTCCCAAGACATATTTGGTATGTCCGGTTGCGGCATCCACTTCAGGTTTACGCACCCAGTTCCCGGCATAATATCCTGAATACTGTGTGTTATTATACGGTGTAGCAAAGGCAAACAAAGCCGGCGAAGCACTTCGATATAGAGACATGTCCCTCTCCACAACAACGCTCCCTAAATCTACCAAAGAAGAAGATGAACCGGTTCCGGTAATCCTAAAAGATGCGTCGTAATCTTTACCACCAATAGCTCCCGAGCGTAAAATTAAAAAACCTTCGTCAGCAGTAGTACGATGCAGTGACTCCGCGTCTATTCCCATACGAGGAGGAAGTACAATAGAATCCGTAGTCGATAATTCGATTTTCGGGAATGCGATGTAATAATTTGCCCGATTGAAAGTAGTGATATCTACAGACTGTGTAGTAATATACCTGTTTACATCCCGATTTTTTACAAAGCGAAAAATTCCTTTGGAAGGAGTTGTTGGCGAAGGTACCGTAAAAGAAGCTGTTCCCACATCAAAAACATTGGTGGTCGCGTCTTGATAAAAATTGCCACCCAATTCGGTAGTACCAATCTGTGTAATTACCGCGTTACTTCCGGACACCCTCATCGCATCGGACACATACAACGCTACACCGTTGTATCCGCCCCCCGACACATTCATTTTTCCCGTGTTGAGAAACGTTACGTTCGTAACCTGTCCAAAAATTAATGAGGCAAAAAAAAGGAGAGTAAACAACAAGTAGTTTTTTTTCGTCATAAGTCGTTTGGTTAAAATAAAGCTATAATGGCAATGTGCTAATTTTTTTAAAAATCAAAATACGCTTTGCTGTTTTTTATAACTCAGGCGCAAAGGTAGTGATAATATGATAATTAAAAAAATCGTAGAGATGAATATCTATCCATTTTCGATCAAACACTTCCTTATTTTAGCTCATAACAAAAATCGAACCAATTTTAATTAAACATTAGAGATTATATAAATTAGTTTATTAATAGCTTAATTTTTAGAAGTTTAAACAATATTCTTTTAATTCATCCGTTGAGGTATTATGAGATATTACAAGCTAAAAAAGAATTTAGTACAACTTCAAAGTCTGACAGGAATGAACCGCGAGACTTTTGAAGAATTCTTGTTTCATTTTGAACAAGATTGGTGCGATTATATTACCCCTTACACTTTGGATGGTAAACCTCGCATTCCTATGTCAAGCAATAGAGTATGTGTACATTTACCTGCAACGGCAGATAAGTTACTCTTTATATTGAGCTATCTGAAAAACAATCCC
>JBKEBE010000140.1:0-1811 GCA_047973025.1 Paludibacteraceae bacterium | reverse complement strand
GACTGACTGAACCAAAATCAGGAGTGCTACCATTACACCATGGGACAATCAAAAAGTTTGCTTTTTTCTCAAAAGCGAGTGCAAAGATAGCACAGTTTTTGGTTATACCAAAATTTTACGTGAGAAAAAATGTGCAAAACACCAACCCTATGTTACGTTACGATGATGAGAAAGTAATTTTTTTTCCCTTTCTGAACAAGCAGATACCTGTCGCTAAGTAGATCCGTAAGAGAAACGACGGTTTCCGGATCCTGTAGCTTTTCTTTGTTGAGGCTTACCCCGCCATTCTGAACTAATTTGCGCATTTCTCCTTTGGATGAAAAAACCGACGAGACATCCGTAAAAAGTTCAATGGCTTTCATCCCATTTTCTAATAACTCCCTTGAAACTCTAAACTGGGGAACGCCATCAAAAACAGCTATCAGAGTATCTTCGTCCAAACGCTTCAAAGATTGTGATGTCGAATTTCCGAATAAGATGTTGGATGCCTCTACGGCGGTTTCATAGTCGTCTTGGGAATGCACCATTGTGGTAACTTCTTCTGCCAAACGTTTTTGAAGAATACGTAAGTGAGGCGACAGGTTATGCTGGTCGATCAAGGAATCAATTTCTTCCCGACTTAGGGCTGTAAATATTTTGATGTATTTTTCGGCATCGGCATCGCTTACATTCAACCAAAACTGATAAAATTTATAAGGAGACGTATATTTCTTGTCTAACCACACGTTTCCACTTTCGGTTTTCCCGAATTTACCGCCGTCGGCTTTAGTTATCAGTGGACATACCAGTGCAAAAGCCTCTCCACCTGTTTTTCGTCGAATCAGTTCGGTGCCGGTAGTGATGTTTCCCCATTGATCGGAGCCACCCATTTGAAGCCTGCAATTTTTAGTCTGGTAAAGATGAAGAAAGTCATATCCTTGAAGCAATTGATACGAAAATTCGGTAAAAGACATTCCTTCGGTTGATTCGCCACTGATACGTTTTTTTACCGACTCCTTTGCCATCATGTAGTTTACAGTCAGGTGTTTGCCTATGTCTCGGATAAAATTCAAGAAAGAATAATCTTTCATCCAATCGTAGTTGTTTACTAACTCGGCTGCATTTGGCGAATTACTTTCAAAATCGAGAAATTTTGCCAATTGGGTTTTTATACTATCCTGATTGTGTCTTAACGTTTCTTCATCAAGCAGATTTCTCTCCGCGGATTTCATGGACGGATCCCCAATCATGCCTGTAGCGCCACCGACTAATGCGATCGGTTTGTGTCCGGCGCGTTGAAAATGACGCAACATCATCACGCTTACCAAGTGTCCGATGTGAAGCGAATCTGCCGTAGGATCAATGCCTACATATGCCGACGTCATTTCCTTTGCCAATTGTTCTTCGGTACCGGGCATCATTGAGTGAATCATTCCACGCCACTGAAGTTCTTCTATAAAATTCATCTTATTTTTATAATAAATTCAAAATCGATTTTGAAGTTGCAAAGATACAACATTTTGGTTTTTTGACACAACAGAAAATCGAACTTACGCAATTATGGATTCAATCCCGCAATTACGAGCGAATGTTCATTCATTGGTCTCAGTCGTTAGTTGAAACTATGCACTTTCAGTGCAAGACTTTCAGTTTCTACAAATTTTTCACTCAAGTATTATATTGTCATTGTCATTGTTTTCGGGTTTTCTATGGTGTTCCAAATAATTTTGTACCATTTCGTCAGTAATGTTACCAGTACTCCAAACTCCGTATCCAATTGCCCAAAAATGTCGTCCCCGGTATTTTTTACTGATGTGAGGGAACTCTTCTTG
>JBKEBE010000066.1:0-1731 GCA_047973025.1 Paludibacteraceae bacterium | reverse complement strand
TCGTCCGTAAAATCGGTAATAACAGGAATGGATTGATACGCCTTCGTTTCGGCAGTTACTTTGGCATTATCCACCACAATTTCACAATGAAAAATCTTCTGCTCGATACGCTCGTCAAAATTATCGGCAATCGCACCGACAAACATACCTTGTGTTAAGTTGCTTATTTTTGACGGTGGTATCAGACTATCCATTTGGGTACTGATTGAAGTCGATTTGTCGTTGCGGTTGATAGTCATAGACTGGCGTTTTTGCAAGACTTTACCGAAGCGGTCGGACAATGTTTTTGCCGTTTCGCCAACCACCTGACCGGAGAAAATATTTCCTACCGTGTTCATCACAACTTTTGCCTCTTTGTCACCATAATCCCTTGTTAATTGCGAAAAGTCCTGAAAACCCAATAAAACCGCTACTTTATTACTTCGGGCGGTGGCGATAAGATTGTCAAGACCTTTGAAGTAAATTGTCGGTAACTCGTCAATTACAACCGAACTCTTTAACTGTCCCTTTTTGTTGATTAGTTTTACGATACGGGAATTGTAAAGTCCCAAAGCTGCACCGTAAATGTTTTGCCTGTCGGGATTGTTGCCAACAACCAATACTTTGGGGTCGTCGGGATTATTTATGTCAAGTGTAAATTCGTCGCCACTCATAACCCAATACAATTGGGGCGAAATCATACGGGATAGCGGAATTTTGGCACTCGCTATTTGTCCCATTAATTGGTCGGCAGCACCTCCCAACCATGCGTCCATAAAGGGACTTAGGTAGTTTTCCAGTTCGGGATAAGAAGTTAAAATCGGGAAAATATCTTCGTATCGTTTATTCAGAAACTCAATCGCATGGGGAAATGTACAATACTTTCCGTCCTTATAAATTCGCAAGTACCAGATAATCGCAGCGAATAAGATAATTGGGGATTCCACAAAGAAGTCTCCTTGTTTTTGCACCCACGTCCGATTCAAATTTAACATTATCGTGTATGCACTCTCATAGTCGTCTGAGATATCATCCATGAAAGAGGGATTAATGGGATTGCAACGATGTGAACGACTCGGATCGTCAAAGTTTATCACATAGAAAGTCGGTACTTTCTCATAACCTTCTCTATTGTTTAACAAATGGTTATAGGCAATAGTAGAAAGGTCGGGACACTTGAAATCGTAAATATAGCCTGTATAACCTTTCTCAATCTGCTGTTTGATAAATTGATTTACAACAGCGTATGATTTACCAGAACCGGGAGTACCCAATACGATAGCTGCCCGAAAAGGATTTACGACATTAATCCATCCTTTCCATTGCTTCTTTTTGTACCAGAACTTTGTAGGCAGGTTTATCGAATAATCATTTACCATCAACTTGGTTTCCTGTATAAACGATTCATTTTCGTTATTGAACGGATCGTCCATGAGATTGTTTTTGAGTAAGCGGCTCATCCATGTACCTGCCATCAATAGTAATATATATCCTACTGCAATGGTAAAAATATAAAAACCTGCATTAGCTATTTTGGGCAGAGGCAGATAAAGTAGCCACCAATTCAAAAAGAAAAACACAAAACCAAAAATAAGACATACATAGATATGATTCCATGTAATCTTTTCCTCCTTCACTCCCTTTGTTCCCAAACAGGACAGGGCAAGGAATACCACGGCAAATATTTTCGTCCATAATATAGAATTGAACAAACCTGCGGTACGGTTAAAATTCATCAGAATTTTATCCACT
>JBKEBE010000101.1:0-6635 GCA_047973025.1 Paludibacteraceae bacterium | reverse complement strand
TCGCGTCCCCTCGAATAATTTTTTTTATTTCGTCAATATTGTTCCTGTATTCTTCTTTACTTTGTAATGCTTCACATGGAGCCAGACAATTTTTAATATGATATTCTAAACATAGTTTGAATTTACCTTGCTCTATTTTTTCAGTAGTCAGTGGCAAACTACAAGTTCGTATTTTGTACAATTGATGAATAATATCCAGTATTGCGTTGATAGTCCATACTGAACTATAGGGTCCAAAATACTCGCCATATTTCTTGTTTATGTTTCGTGTCTTGAAAATACGGGGAAATTCTTCTTTGGTGATGCAAATGCTCGGATACGTTTTTCCGTCTTTAAGCATCGCATTGTATCTTGGCATATACTGCTTTATCAGGTTATTTTCTAACAATAATGCGTCTTCGGGCGTTTCGACTACGATATGTCGTATATACGCAATGTTTTTTACCAATACACGAATCTTAGCCCTGTCATGCGATTTAGTAAAGTAAGAAGAAACCCTTTTTTTCAGATTTTTCGCCTTGCCTACATAGATAATTTCATCCTTATTGTTATAGTATTGATATACTCCCGGCTTTTCCGGGAGTAAAGCAATTTGTTCTTTTATGGACAAGTTTTTACCCATTAATCAAATTTCATACGATGTTCCACGTGGAACAAATTGACGATAATTGGTTCTTTTATAGATAATTGTAATTTTTTGATAATGTAAAGTGATATTCGTTCACCAATTTATTCGGGCTTATTATTTTCTTGTTGAACAAAATAGTATTCAAAAACTACTTAATCGCGACAATTAGACTCGAGATCGTTTCGATTATTGTAAACGGTATCCAAATGCGTTCTGTCTTGCTTGGCTTAACAGTATTTGTAATTGTGTTGACACTAAAAAGAAGAACTACAAACCAAATACAAATGCCAGAAATTCTATTTAATTGACTGAAAGCAATATCCGCTTCGGAGTAACAATTAATACGCAGAATACTAATAGTATTATATTTATTAGCGTTATGGCTCTCATCTTCGGTGGGTATTTTCCCGGAAATTTACCACCCATAGATGGCTTTCCTCATGGAGCTCCTGCAACCAATGACACCTGAAAAAAGACGACAATTGTGGTTGTAATACTAAAAATGAGAGCTGATATTTCTTTAATCATGGGTGCTTTTACGGATATTCAATTAATGATATGATTGCTATTACATTTTGATATTTGTTTTTGTTGAAAAAGTTTTTTTGTACACATTGTTGATGTCAGTAAAGATTTTGCGATGTTAATTTCTTAGCATTTTTGTGGTAAAGCTCATACAGTGCATACAGTGTAGAAGCTCTAAACAACGAGTATCAAAACGTTTGACTTTGTTTTGTTCCACGTGGAACAAAACAAAGAATGAGTTTATCTTCCCATCATAACTAATAGGATGTTAACGTCGCTTGGCGAAATGCCGGGTATTCTCCGGGCTTGCCCGATTGTCTCCGGTTTTATTCTATTTAATTTTTGGCGGGCTTCAGTTGATAGAGATTGAATGTTATCATAATCCAATTTGTCTTTTATGATGATATTTTCTAACCGATGAAGTTTGTCTGCTATTAATTTTTCTCGTTCAATGTATCCTGCGTATTTCAATGTAATTTCTGCACTTTCCAGAATTTCTTCTTGAATCTCCGACAGTTTCACAATTTCTTCTTTAAGGTTTGGGATAGATTCTGCCAGACTGAGTATGTGTAATTGTGGACGTAATACTAGATCGGCAAGTTTGCATCCGTGAGTTAACTCAGATGAGTTGATAGATTTCAAAAATACGTTAATCTCTTTAGGCTTAACAGGAGTCTTTTTTAGAAAGTCAATCAGTTCATTCGTAGCATCCTGCTTTTCTGTGAATTGTGTGAAGCGATTTGAATCGACTAACCCGATATTATGTAATTTTTCTGTCAAACGTGCATCCGCGTTATCTTGTCTAAGTAAGATACGATACTCTGCTCGTGATGTAAACATCCGATAAGGCTCATCTACACCTTTTGTTACCAAGTCGTCAATCAATACTCCGATGTATGCTTCATCACGGAGAAGGATAAGTTCATTTCCACCGTGAACGGCAATGTGGGCGTTGATTCCGGCGATTAATCCCTGTCCGGCAGCCTCTTCATATCCGGTGGTTCCATTGATTTGTCCGGCAAAAAATAAGTTCTTTATCCGCTTTGTTTCCAATGTGTGTGTCAACTGTGTCGGGTCGAAAAAGTCGTATTCGATAGCGTAACCCGGTCTGTAAAGTTGGACATTTTCTAATCCGGGAACAGAATGAATCGCGTTAATTTGAGTTTGAAATGGAAGAGATGATGAAAAACCGTTGATATACCATTCTTGGGAGTTTACGCCTTCGGGTTCAAGAAACAGTTGATGTGAATTTTTATCCGCAAAAGTTACAATTTTGGTCTCTATACTTGGACAATATCTAGGTCCGATACTCTGAATTTGCCCGTTGTAAAGGGGAGAAAATTCAAGTCCTTCTCGTAATATGGCATGAGTTTTCTCGTTTGTGTAAGTAATCCAACAACTACGTTGTGGAAGTTCTCGATGTACTTCTTGTAGGTATGAAAATTTGTGGTAATCGTCATCCCCCGGTTGTTCGGTTAATTCGGAAAAATTGATTGTTCTTCCGTCAACGCGCATCGGAGTTCCAGTTTTCATTCTGTCGGTTTTGAAGCCGATTGATTTCAGTTGCTCCGTAATTCCGTATGATGCCGGCTCCGATACACGTCCGCCTGTAATCTGCTTTTCTCCGACGTGCATCAATCCGGAAAGAAAAGTTCCGGCAGTAAGTACAACAGATTTAGCGTAAATCTCAACACCTAATGTCGTAATTAGACCGATGACAGTACCTTTTTCAAAAATAAACTGTTTGGCGGTATCTTGCCACAGATACAAATTCTCCGTATTTGAAACAATTTTCGTCCATTCTTCGATGAATCGCGATCGGTCGCTTTGCGAACGCGGAGACCACATTGCCGGACCTTTGGAGCGATTCAACATTCTGAATTGAATAGCGGTTTTATCCGTTACAATTCCCATTTGTCCACCCATAGCGTCTATCTCGCGCACAATCTGTCCCTTAGCAATTCCACCTACAGCCGGATTGCAGCTCATTTGAGCTATCTTATTCATATCCATAGTAATAAGTAGGGTTTTAGAACCTAACTTAGCAGAAGCTGTCGCAGCTTCACAGCCCGCGTGTCCCGCGCCTATCACGATTACATCGTATTTGAAATCCATATCGTCTGATTTTATCTACAAAGTTACAAGGTTTCAGCATTTTGGCAAAAAACAATGTATTATAAATAACAAAAACCCAACAGGATTAGTTTCCCCGTCAGGTTTATTGTGATTAAAAATCGATTCAATTTTAGTTATTCTGTTCTGTGGTTGGAAGCGGTTTTTTGGCTATAAATAGATGATAGATCTGAACACAGCAAACCGCTAGGTTCGAAATAACGATGGGCCATGCTTGCAGTAAAATACCATAAACGACAAAAAACATACAAGCAATTAAATTTACCACTCTAACCGTTTTCATCTGTTTGGGGATAAACGAGACTACAAGTAGTGTCATGGCAATGTAGCCGAAAATATTTGTCAAAATTGTATTTTCCATCGTATTATCCTTTTATCATGGTTAGGAGCATTTTGAACGGTTTTATCGCGTGAAGCGAGTGTGGATGATTGGCGGGCATGATGATACATTCTCCTTTTTTAACAAAGTAGGGTTCGCCGTCAATGCGAATTTCCGCTTCTCCATCAAGAATTTGAACAACAGCGTCAAACGATGCTTTATGTTCAGACAGTCCCTGCCCTTCATCGAAAGAAAATAGCGTGATGTTTCCTGCAGGACTTTTGGTTACTTGTTTACTTACTACACTGCCACTTGCATATTCGACAGAGTCTTCCAACGAAAAAACTTTACCGGATTCAAATAGATTACTCATAGATTTCCTATTGATGTATTTATATTCCATAATTTTACAAAGTTAACAAAAAAAAGAAAATAGATTCTTGAATTAACTCGAATTTTATGGATAGCAACGTGTGTAGAAATGGAACTAACTTTGTCCGAATCAGATACAATTATTTTTTTAGGTCATCTTCTTTTATCAAGTACTCAGCAATCTGAACAGCGTTTAGCGCAGCTCCTTTTTTAATTTGATCGCTTACACACCAAAATGTCAGTCCATTAGGGTTGGAGATATCAGCTCGAATTCGTCCAACGTAAACCGCGTCTTCACCGGAAAGAAACAACGGCATGGGATAAATTTTTTCGGCCGGATTATCCATCAATATTACACCTTCCGCTTTGGAAAAAGCTTCGCGGGCTTCTTCGGGACTTATCGGACGTTCGGTTTCAACCCAAACGCTTTCTGAGTGAGCCCGTAGTGTGGGCACACGTACACAAGTTGCACTTACGGCTACATCGGAATGCATGATTTTGCGCGTTTCGTAAAACATTTTCATTTCTTCCTTTGTGTAGCCGTTCTCGGTAAATACGTCGATATGTGGAATTACGTTGTTTGCTAACTGGAAAGCAAATTTGTTGACCGTAACTTCTTCACCATTCGATAGTTGTTTGTATTGTTGTTCCAATTCGTCCATCGCGGCGGCTCCGGCTCCACTGGCTGCTTGATAGGACGAAACGTGAATACGCTTAATGGGAGAAATTTCCTGAATAGCTTTCAGGGGGACTACCATAATAGCAGTTGTACAATTGGGATTAGCGATGATGTTACGTGGGCGGTTTTTGGCATCGGAAGCGTTCACTTCCGGTACGACCAAAGGTACATCATCGTCGTTCCGGAACGCACTTGAGTTGTCAATCATGGTAGCTCCGAATTTGGTAATGTCCTTTTCATATTCTTTGGAAATACTCGCGCCGGCTGACGTAAATACAATGTCAAAACCTTTAAAATCGTCTCCGTGAACCAATTCTTTGACTACAAGTTTTTTACCTTTGAATTCATATTCGTTTCCGGCACTTCGGGTGGAGCCGAAAAGCACTAACTCGGTAAGCGGAAAATTTCTTTTTTCCAATACTTTCAAAAATTCTTGACCAACGGCACCACTCGCGCCAACGATTGCAACTTTCATCTCTGTTAAATTAAATTTTTATGAAATACTGTCTTTTGATTACAAAACAGATTGTTTTTCAATCTATTTCATGGGAAGAATAATTTCTTTCCAAAAACAAGTTTAAAATTAAATAACTATATTTGTCATTTAAATGTTCAACCTAATTTTTTGCAAAATTAATTTTTTTTCATCGTAAAACGATTCAAATCATGAAAAAAGCTTTATTTTTGATGTTTGCACTCATTCCTTTTGTCAGTTTCTCGCAGGGTATCCAATGGAGTGATGATTTTTCGGATGGAGATTTTACCCAAAATCCGATTTGGAGCGGTATGCCGGAAAATTTTGTTGTAAATGCTGAAAATCAATTACAGGCGAATGCTTCTGCGACATCAAAATCGTATTTGACAACACCGTCTGAAGCATTTGACGACGCTACGTGGGAATTTTGGGTAAGAATTAATTACAATCCGTCGTCAAGTAATTATTCTATGGTTTATATTATTTCCGATCGTGCCGATGTTTCGGAAGATGTGTATGGTTACTACGTTCAGATAGGCACTACCGCGGATGAAATCTCACTCTATCGGCAGCAAGGGACTACACGTACTAAAATCATTGATGGAACCGACAAGACTGTGGATACGAATCCAGTAATGGTTCGGGTAAAAGTTACACGTTCCAAAGATGGAACCTTTGCGCTTTTCAGACAGCGACAATCAACCGTTCCGGAATTTAATGACACTGATTATGTACAAGAAGGTTCTGCAACATTAGACGACAAAGTAAAAGGGAGTAAGTATTTCGGAGTTTTGTTTTCCAATACAAGTTCGACCGGAAAATTGTATTTTTTTGATGATATCGTAGTCAAAGGTGATAAATTAGTAGATGTTACTCCACCTATTTGGACTAATTTATCTATCCAAGACGCTAATCAGCTTGTATTGTCTTTCTCCGAGTCGGTTGATATTTCTGACGCTTCTTTTTCTGTTGACAACGGGATTGGAAATCCTACATCCGTCGATATTTCAGACGACGGAGTGAAGGTAACTCTTACTTTTTCTCAATCATTTGAAAAGGGAAGAATTTACAAGGTAGATGTTTTGAACTTAAAAGATACTTCCGGCAATCCCCTTTCGAACACGCGAAAAGAAATTGGGATAATTGAAAATATCGACGTAGGAGACTTGATTATTAATGAGATTTTATTTGACGCTCCTACAGATGGGGTAGAATATTTTGAAGTATTTAACACTTCGGCTAAGGTATTGGACTTGAGTAAAGTCTATTTCGGTACTCGCAGTACGAACGGCACGTTTTCTCCATCCTATTTTTTCCCTTCAAATACGGTAATATTACCCGGAAAATATCTCGCTTTAACTCCCGATGCAACGCTTACTCGTAGTATGTTTAGCGCACCCGATACCGCCAATATTGTGGCATCAGCCCGTTGGTCGTCTCTTAGTAACACCGGCGCAAATTTTTTACTTACCAATCACGATGGGGATACAATTTACGACGAAGT
>JBKEBE010000045.1:0-11635 GCA_047973025.1 Paludibacteraceae bacterium | reverse complement strand
TCTTCCCACCCGATGTTTGGTCCTACTTTCGCTACATTGGACAACCTAAGCACACAAAGTGCGATTGTCATTTCCGAATCAGACCACATGGGCAAGGCGTTCTTCAAAGACCTGTATCAGTCGCTGCGTTTGATGATTTTTGAATACACGTTTGATGAGCACGATGAAACGATTGCTTATTCGTTGTCCATCCCTTTTGCTTCTACGCTGGTATTCGCTTCTGTGATGAAACATCAGGAAGCGCCGGGAACGACTTTCAAACGTCACATGGATATTGCGAAGGGGCTTTTGTCCGAAGATGATTTCTTGCTTTCCGAAATTTTGTTCAATCCGCATACACCCAAACAAGTCGAAAATATACGCAGAGAGTTGCGCGAATTGTTAGACATCATCGACCAAAAAGACAACGAACGCATGCAGCAGTTTTTGACGAAAGTCCGGAAAAATATCGAGTGATATATGTTCAAGTCAGTTCAAATAAAAATTGAAGATTGAAGATTGAAGATTGAATAATTTGATCGAAACATAAACATTACTCTTTCTCCTCTCATATCTATCGAAAATTCCACCACTTAAGTTCTTTTCCGCTAACCCGGCTCGTATAATTATGTGATTTTTTTCGTATAAAAAGATATTGAAGTTTTAGATAATTTTTCGAGATTCGTCTAATTTTGTTATTTTTGTAAAAACGAATTTGATTAATATTAAACAAATCCGGCACGTTTTAGCCGGTAAGGGTTTTGAAAGTTTGACTCTGAAATTGGTTTAGTAATAAATCCGTAAAGACAATTTTAGTATGAGAAAAATAGTATTTTTCCTGATAATCATTTTTTTAACGTCCTGTGGATCAGTCGTTAAATTGCCGGTTTCTCCGGTAGTTCCGGCGGCTGAACTTACGGTAAAGAAGAAACAAGACAGAAATAACAACACCAAATTAGAAGTAAAAGCCAAGAACTTATCAGGAGCCGATAGACTTGTCCCTCCCAAGCACAATTACAGTGTCTGGATCGTAACAAAAGAAGGAAAATACGTTAATCTTGGACGTTTGCAGGTTGATAAGAAACTTCGTGGAAAACTAAAAGCGGTTACTCCATTTGGTGTCAGTGAGTTGATCGTTACCGCGGAGAATGAAGGGGGACTTACTTATCCGAGAGGGACACAAATAACGTATGTGAAATTTAAGGATTAATTCATTGAAAATGAGTTGAACTATTACAGATATGAGTAAAGTTATCAATAATTTTGAAAATTTTCAATGGATTGACCTTCATCGTCCGGATAAGAAAGAGCTTGGCGAAATCAGCCGAAAGTTTGATTTGAATAAAAATTCTTTGGTGGACAGTTTGGAACACGGACACTTGCCGAAAATAGAGAAAGTAAATGATTATACATTTATAATTTTACGCGCTTATCTACAGGAACAAGTAAAAAACGCGGTAAATATTACGGAATTGACGAGTAAAATCGCGTTCTTCGTCAACGATAAATATTTGATAACCATTCATAACCGCGAGTTTTCATTCTTGAATAATCCCGGTACTCATGCAAGTTCGTCAAGTTTAATGCTTGGGATTATCGAAAGGATGTTGGACACGTATCGAAAACCATTGGATACTCAGGCTGAGAAGATGGACGATTTCGAATACAATATCTTCTTAAATAAAGGAAGAGCTGTATCAATCGAAACACTGTATTATGAAAAGTCCAAGGCTCATTTGATCAAAAAGGTAATGGGACTGACTCAAGATGTGTTGTTCAAATTACAAGTCAAACCGGAGCTAAATTCCAACCTTCAAGATATACGCGACAGTACCATAGATTTCATGCTGCAGTCTGAAGAAATTGTGGACGATGGGATGACACTGTTGAACGTGTATTTGTCAATGTCTTCCGAGCGAAACAATCAAATCATGAAGCTTCTGACTGTTTTTTCTGCGTTTTTTCTCCCCTTGACTTTCATCGTCGGATTGTATGGCATGAATTTTCGATATATGCCTGAGTTGGAGTTAAGGTATGGATATTTTATTACCTTGGCCGTCATGTTGATTATTTCTGTCATCATTTTTATCTGGTTTAAGCGCAAGAAAATTATGTGAAAAACGAACGATAAATTAAAAATCAATGAAACAGCCCTATAAAATAAACTTGATACACAAGAAGATGATTGATGGCGTGTTTCATGTACCCGTAGTGTAAAAAAATAGATTTTAGACAAATGAAAACCAAAACATTAGCAGAAACACTGGATTTTTCCATACTTACATTAGGGAAAAATTTCAATATCACGTTACTGGATTTAATAGAAATAGGTATTATCGTTTTGATAACCTTGCTGGTTCTATTTCTAATCCGTCAAGCGATAAACCGTTCAAAACGTCTTGACTCCGGCAAAAAATACTCGATAAACAATTTAATTCGCTATACAATATACGTAATTTCTTTATCGCTTATATTAAACGCTTTAGGACTGGATTTAAAATTTGCCTTAGCGGGCTCCGCCGCATTATTAGTAGGGGTAGGATTGGGTCTTCAGAATCTTTTCAGCGATTTTGTTTCCGGCATTATTTTGCTGGTTGATTCGTCCGTAAAAGTAGGCGATGTGATAGATGTGGACGGATTGGTGTGTCAAGTCAAAGATATCAACTTCAGGACAACGTTGGTACTCACACGTGACGATAAATTCATTTTGTTGCCAAATTCCAATCTGACAAAAAACAAATTGATTAACTGGACACATCACAGAGAATCTACCCGTTTCGAAGTAAGTGTAGGGGTTGACTATTCTTCCGATGTGAATCAAGTAATTAAGCTCATGGAAAAAGCCTGCTTCCAAAACGAAGAAGTAATGAAAGAACCCGAGCCTTTTGTTCGTTTTGACGAGTTTGGCGATTCTTCACTTGTTTTTACAGCTTATTTCTGGTGCAATAATGTATTTCGGGTAGGAAAAGTAAAAAGCGATTTGCGCATAGCAATCTTCAAGGCATTCAATGAAAACAACATTACAATCCCCTTCCCACAGCGGGTATTGCACTATCACGACAAAACGGAGGAAGGGTCAAGATAAACAAGTGTCAACTTGTTACCTCACTCATTATCGTCAATCATCCGTTTTATGTCACTCTTGTGTCCGTAAACGACCAAGATATCGTTTTTTTCAAAAACCGTTTCAGCCGTAACAATTTCGCCGGCTTTAATGATGGTTCGTTTTACGCCAAGTTTGTTTAATTCACTAACTTGCTTCAGTCTTGTAAGGACTATGATATTGTATTTTTTATTAAAATTAATCTCCAATACAGACCGTCCGATCATCTTTTCCGGCAGTACGATTTCTACAATATTGTACTGTTTGGTAACTTCAAACAGATTGATATAGTTGACGGTACAAAGCTTAAGTGCCCATCGGTCGGCAGTCTCAATCTCAGGGCGAACGATATCGACCACTCCCATTGCTTCTAATACATTTTCATGCAGGGTAGAGACCGAACGGCTAATCAATCGCTTGACTTTCAATTTCTTCAGGAGCGCGGTGGTCATCAGGTTCTCGCCCTCGTTTTCGCCGATACAAACAACTACTACGTCGCTATTCGATAGCGGAAGTATCTTAATAGCTTCCGGATCCGTGCTGTCTAAACACACAGCATGCGTAAACGTTTCTTTCACGGCATCTACTTTATTCATCAGTTTGTCCACTCCGACGACATGGTGTCCCATCTGTGTAAGTCGCTCGCCCAGAGCTGCGCCAAAATGACCTAATCCGATAATTATAAACTTCATTTGCATGATTAGAATAATTTTTAATTAATTAAAATTTTATCTTCCGGATAACGAAAATTAGCGGTACGCGCCTTTTTCACTAAAGCTACGAGTAGAGTAAGGGTACTTATTCTTCCTAAAAACATAGTAAGTGTAACGATAATTTTTCCGCCGGTAGAGAGCGAAGCCGTTATTCCACGGCTTAATCCTACCGTGCTATACGCTGAAAAAGATTCAAAAACAATATCAATCAGGTTTTTGTCGCCATCGGAAATGACAAGTCCGAGTATAGCCAAAAAAAGTACTCCCATCGAAAGCGAAATGATTGCAAAAGCACGATTGATCGAATTCTGAGAAATTTCTCGACTAAATACCACCAAATTTTTCTTTCCTTTGGCTAAACTGATAATATTAAGTACCGAGATAGCAAATGTGCTGGTCTTGATACCGCCACCCGTAGAGCCGGGTGATGCGCCAATCCACATGAGAATGATTACAATTAGCGTAACCGGCAAGGAGAGTTGTGCAAAATCAACAGAATTGAATCCCGCCGTGCGAGGCGTAACCGCAGTGCTGAAAGCAATGACAATTTTGCCAAAAAGCCCATGCTCAATCAGTGTGTTGTCTCGCTCAAGAAAAAAAACAAGGAGTATCCCGACCACAATTAGCACGGTAGTGGTTGTGATAATGATCTTTGAATTTAGACTGAGTATCCAGGGAAGATACGTTTTTTCACGCTGACGAAAAATCTTTTTAAACGTATTGGTTATTTTATATACAAAATATTTATAGATGTTGAAAGTAATGGAGAAGCCAATACCGCCAAATATAATCAGAAAAGAAATAATCAGTTGGAACGGATAATTGAAACGAAACGGCAATTCATATAATCCATTGGTTAAAGTGGAAAATCCGGCATTACAAAATGCGGATATGGAATGAAATATTGAGAAAAATATACGGTTGCCTACCTTTGGAAGAGTACCCGCGTCCATGCTGAAAAATATGAAAATCGCGCCAATCAGTTCGATGGTAAAGGTAACAACGATAATTGTTTTTAGCGTTTTGAAAACATCATCCAATCTGTCAACACTGGTTATTTCACCCATATACATTTGATTTTCAAACGAAGCACTTTTTTTAAAGAAAAAGCTGAAATAGCTGGTAAAAGTCATAATGCCTAATCCCCCAATCTGTATCAGAAAGATGATGACGGTCTGTCCCAGTGGTGTAAAGAAAGTAGCCGTATCTACCACAATCAACCCGGTAACACATACCGCACTCGTCGCAGTAAAGAGAGCGTCTATATATGAAATAGTGCCATTGGATGCGTTAGGCAACATCAAGAGTAAACTCCCCATGACAATGATTAGTAGAAAACTACAAACAAAGAGTAATGCAGGATTAATGATTTTGTACTTGAATCTGTAATTGATGTTATACGTTTCTCGTACAAAGGATAGAAAAAGTGCCAGATACGTCCAGGTATTATTTAAAGAGTGGATAGACTCGGTGCCCAATAACCACGAGTTGTATATGAAAACTCCAATGTAGAAAATAAAGATAAGGCCATCAATGACCAAGATTTTAGAATAAATCTGTTTTCTGAAAAAGAAGTAGCGAATCGCGGTAAAAGTACACGAAGCTATAATCGTAAAGGTATAAAATAAAATAAAGTATAGGTCGATGGACGAGTCGTCTAAAAAACCAAGGTCGATAATTGCGAGGATAAACGATATCCACGAGAGCGTAAAAGTGAGCTTTCCCAGTCTCTTGATGTATCCGTTAACCTGTTTTTTTTCAGCCATACGATTCTCAAAAAAATCATGCAAAGATACTATAATTCCAATCTCATTGTATCGAAAATCTATTTTTTGTGTAAATCAAAACGATTCATTTTGAAAAAATGAAAGGGTACCACGCCTACGCGGTACCCTTTGTTCTTGTTTTTTTCAATGGTTTTAGTTGTCAATTTCCTTCAAAAGTTCCTTTACAGCCACTTCTAATTGCGTGTCCTCTCCTTTTACCGCCTTGTTCAGATCAAGTGGCGCTTTGATGTCCGGTTCGAGTTGCGCGTTTTCGAGATAAGTCCCTTCCGCAGTGCGATAGCCCACTACCGGAATACCAAAATAAAGTGTAGGGTCTTGCAGTGTTACCCAGTTGACGCTGGTCATTGTGCCGGGTACGGGCATTCCCACTAATTTGCCGATACCGGTTTGCTTATAAACCCAAGGTGTGCCGTGCGCGTTGGAGTAGTCGGCTTCGGTCATCAGCATAATGGATGGCTTATTCCAGCGGCGGCTCGGCATTTCGCTATAATCTTTGCCGCGTACTACTTGATCAAGGTATTTCTTACTGCTGAAGAAAACTTCTACGTCTTCGTGCAAGCGACCGCCACCGTTGTAGCGAATGTCAATTACGATACCTTCCTTTTGATAATATTTCCCAAGTGCGTCGGAATACATTTTGCGGAAACTCTCATCGCCCATAGATGCGATGTGTACGTATCCCAGTCGTCCGTTGGAAAGGCGTTCTACTTCATTCGCCCGTTGTTTTACCCAGCGGTCGTAAAGCAACGCACTTAGTTTGGAGCTTGAAATGGGTTTTATCACTTCATCCCAACGTTTCCCACTTGCTGGAGAATAGAGCGAGATCAGCGTGTTTTTCCCTTCTTTTTCTACCAGCAAATGATAATATCCGCTTTCCGATGTAATTTCCTGTCCATCAATTTTTTCGATAAAATCGCCGGCTTTGGCTTTTGATTTAAAGTTGTCAAACGGACCATTAATCAGTATTTCATCAATTCGTAGTCCCTTTTTTCCGTCCGGAAAACTTACGAAAAGCCCTAATTCCGCTGTTTTTTCGCCGGTAGCCGGAGCGCGATAACCCGATCCGGTGTGCGATACGTTTAGTTCGCCGAGCATTTCGGAAAGCATTTCGGAGAAATCGTAATTGTTGTTGATGTGTGGCAGGAATTTGCGGTAATGCGCAGTTAGTTTTTCCCAATCAACGCCGTGCATATCCACGTGGTAAAAACGTTCTTTTTCTTCGTGATACACGTTGTCGAACATCATTTTGCGCTCTTCCGGTAAGTCGATTTTCATCTCCGCCTTGTAGTCGATATTGGTAAACTTGTCGTTGGAGAGTTCCATTTTCTGCATTTTTTTACTACTGAGAACGAAAAGATTTTTTTGCTCTTTGTCCATGCTCAGCGATGAATTGCCGCCTTTCAATTTACTCAAAAGTTTGGTGCTTTTTTCGCGTAAGTCATACACCCACATATCGTAGTCGTCTTCAAACGCCGACAAATAGTAGAGTTTCGTTCCGTCCTTGTCGATAATGGCACTTCCCAATCGGGACGAGTTTGGAGTCAGCCTTGCGACGCGCTCATCCATATTGGCAAATTCGATGACGATGTCTTTCGTTTTCTCGGCTTCTTTCTCTTTTTTATCCGAATCTTTGTCTTTCGATTTTTCTTCTGCTTTTTTAGCTTCTTTCTCGGCATCGGTAAACAGTTCGTACTCTTCTTTGTTCATTTTGAACTTGTTGTAGGCTTCACGATTCATAAACACAATCATCGCGTCCTGCATAGAACCCCACGAAGCATGGTTGCGCATCCCGTAACGTTCGCTACCGAAAAGTATGGCGTTGCCGTCCATTACCCAGCGCGGATTGCTGTTGAAATAGCCGCTTCGGGTTACGTCAAACACATCCGAACCGTCGCCTTTGGCACTTACAATGCCAATGTTGGCATAGGGTGAATGGTTGTTAGAGACGTATTCTAAGGCGAACCATTTCCCATCGGGCGACCATTCGTAAGTCATTCTGCCGTTCGCTTCGTGTAGGTAACGTCCGTCTGTGATTTCGCGCAACTTATTGAATTCTAAGTTATAGACCATCAGCTTTTTCCGGTTCATTACAAACGCAACTTCTTTTCCATCGGGTGAAAATTTGGGTATTTGCTTTTCGGATTTATCGCCTTTTATCAGCGGTTCTTCGTCAATGAGTGTAGCGTTTGGAAAATTCGGATCTTCTTGTCGGGAGATTTTGGCGATATAAACGTTCCAATACCCATCTCGGTAACCGGAATAAACCAAGGACCGGTTATCGGCTCCAAAATCGACATCGGCTTCTTCTGACGTAGTTTGCGTGATCTGCTTGGTTGTGTTGTAGCCGGTTGATGTAACGAAAACCTCGCCGCGAACGGTAAAAGCTACCTGTTTCCCATCGGGCGAATTGGAAGCTGATGTAGCACCTGACGTGATTGTTAATTTCTTCGGTTGGTTGTCGTCCAAATCGTTTCCAATTTCAATTTTAACTTTTGTTGGCGTTGTAGAACCTTTGGCGAGCGTATAAATTTCTCCGTCGTAACCGAAACAGAGTGTTCCGTTATCTGAGATGGAAAGAAAGCGAACAGGCTGTTCCTTGAAATGGGTAACTTGTTTCATTGCCGAAGGGTTATCCAATGGAGCGGAGAATACGTTGAATGTACCGTTTTTTTCACTTAAAAAGTAGAACGCGTCCCCGTCCGAACTGTAAACAGGCTCTGTATCTTCGCCGGGACGATCAATCAGTCTTTTCTGAGCACCGGTTTTCAAGTCGAATTCCAAAATATCTCGGGTAACGGATGATGTGTGTTTTTTGCGCCACGTATTTTCAAAGCCTTTCAGGTCTTGAAAAAGAAATTTATGTCCGCTTTTGTCAAACGATGCTTTTTCTGCCGGAAAAGCGAGTATCATCTCTTCCCGTCCACCATCGGCAGGGATTTTGTAGAGTTCCGACAGGCGGGAAGTAGGAAAAATCGCGCTCATTGCCGGATCTTGATAATGCGCCGAAAATACGATGAATTTGGAGTCGGGGGTAAATGTATGTGGCGTTTCGTTGGACGAATGGTTCGTTAGTCGGGTAGCGGTGCCACCACCGGCAGTCATTGTGTAAATATCTCGGGTACCGCCGTCACGGTCGCTCGTAAACGCGATTTTTTTTCCATCGGGCGACCAGATGGGATTGCTTTCAAAAGCATCATGCGTGGTCAGTCGCACCGCGCTTCCACCTTCGCTGTTTACTTTGTAAATATCGCCTTTGTAAGCAAATGCGATCTGAGTACCGTCCGGAGAGATAGTCGGATAACGCATCCAAAGCGGATTTTGCGCGGAAAGAAGTAATCCGGTAGAGATAAATGAAAGGAGTAAAAATAATTTTTTGTTCATAATTTCTCGTTTAAAATATAAAAAATGTATTAATTCCGCCTAATTCAAAGATTGAAAAGGGTTACTGTCTGGATAATTTATAGATATCAGTTCGTCTGTCTCGCAGATTGCGTACACTCCCAAATTGATTCAGTTCGTTGAGTAAATCCAAATCCACATCGGCAATTAGAATCATTTCGGTGTTGGGTGTGGCTTCAGCTTTCACGCCGTTGGTCGGAAACGCGAAATCACACGGGGTAAAAACCATCGACTGCGCATACTGAATGTCCATATTGTGTACTTTAGGCAAGTTGCCCACACATCCGGCAATGGCAACGAAACACTCATTCTCGATGGCACGAGCCTGCGCGCAATGGCTTACGCGCGAATATCCATTTTGTGTATCAGTAAGGAAAGGTACGAATAATATATCCATTCCATCGTCGGCTAACAGTCGGGAAAGTTCCGGAAATTCCACATCATAGCAAATCAATACACCGATTTTTCCACAGTCGGTATCAAAAGTTTTTAAGACATTTCCACCTTGCATTCCCCATACGCGAGCTTCGTCGGGGGTAACGTGTAGTTTCTCATATTTTTCCTTGGAACCGTCTCGACGACACAAATAACCAACGTTGTAAAGCCGATTGTCACGTAGCTCGGGCATACTTCCCGTGATGATATTAATATTGTATGAAATGGCTAATTCGGACATATAGTTGACAATCCGGTCGGTAAATTTTGCCAATTCCCGTATGGCGTTTGCTTCGGATAAATCATTGTATTTTGCCATCAAGGGCGCGTTGAAAAATTCCGGAAAAAGCGCGAAGTCGGAATGGTAGCCTGATACGGCATCTATAAAAAATTCGGCTTGCTGCATCATGTCTTCCAAATCTTTATATGAACGCATTTGCCACTGAATCAATCCCAATCGGACGATTTTCTTGGCTTTGGATGCTTCGGTCGTGGGTTCTTCGTAATAGATGTTATTCCACCGCATTAGCACGGCATATTCGTTGGATTCGGCATCGCCTTCCAAATACCCGCGCAATACGCGAACTGCCTGAAAGTTGTTGGAAATCTGAAAGTTCAATACCGGATCGTCAATTTCTTTCAGTCGAACACGTTTGATGTATTCACGCGATGATAATTTATCGGCGTACAAGTGATAATTGGGCATTCTGCCCCCAAAAATAATGGATTTCAAATTGAGACGTTCGCAAAGTTCTTTTCGGTAATCGTAAAGTCTTCGCCCTAATCTCAGTCCCCGAAATTCTTTTCCGGTAAATACTTCGATTCCATAGAGTACGTCTCCATTCTGATTGTGAGTATTGAAGGTGTAATTTCCGGTAATTTGCTTGTAGGTATGCGAATCTCCAAATTTCTTATAATCGACAATAATTGACAAAGCGCATCCGGCGAGTTTCCCGTTTACTTTGATTACCGCTTGTCCTTCCGGAAACAATTCGATGAGTTTGGCAATCTGCGCTTTTTTCCAATACGAATTGGGGGTGTCGGAATAAATGTCGATCATGATTTTTTTTAGTTCCTCATAATCATCCAAAGTTAAATAGTGTAGTTCAATGTTTTCTATCGTGCCTAATTCCATTTTTATTATTGATTTGTTTTTATAAAGTACAAATTTACTGAAAATGATTTTCTTTGCAGTAAAATTTAATTTTTTTTTTGTTATAAAATTTACTTGCTTTTTAGGCGCATTTACGATCTTTTTTTCGTAATTTAATATGAATCAAATGGGAAGGTAGAAGTAGTTGACGCCAAATTTTGATTTGTCGCGTTACTCATTTTTTGAATAAATAATAATATGATTATCCGCAATACTTCCTAAAAAGAATTGGACTAAAAAATTTGAAAAACAGCTTATAAATAATTTGCATATATCTCTGATTTTCATTATCTTTATAGCTTAAACAACCTAAAGGTAAGCAAGAATGAAAATCCTGAATTTTGCACTAAATTTTCCCGATGAGGATACTTCTCGCATGAAATTTAAAGAACAAAGAGACCAAATCGGCGTTGTTTGTCGTCATTGTAATTGTAAAGATCACTATTGGCTCGAAAACAAACAGGCTTACGAATGTAAAAAGTGCCACGCCCGGAAGAATTTACGTTCAGGCACAGTCATGCAACACTCCAACTTGCCCTATCGGTATTGGTTTGCAGCCATGTACTTGATAACGGCCACCAAAAATGCTTTTTCTTCGGCAGAAATACAGCGTCAATTAGGACACAAGCGTTATCAACCCATCTGGGAAACGGTAAACAAGTTACGCGATGTAATGGGTAAACGCGATGGCATCTATACTCTTGACGGCGAAATAGAGCTTGACGATGCTTTTTTCACTACCGAAATTCCCATTGAGTTAAGGAATGAACCCCTTAAACGGGGGCGTGGAAGTCAGAAAAAAACCAAAGTGTTGGTCATTGCCGAAAGCAAAACAGTCGAAAACCCAAAGCCGGGGATGAAACCCAAAAAGGTTGGGCACCTGAAGATGACCGTTATAGACCACCTGAAAGCCGATACAATTACAAAGAATGTCAAAGAGCAAGTAGAACAAACGGCAGATATTATCTCCGATGATTCTACTTCTTACACAAAACCGGAAGGACATGTCCATTCACACGAAGCATCAGTGGTCGCTCCGGAAGAATTGCCAAAAGTCCTTCCTTGG
>JBKEBE010000006.1:0-72859 GCA_047973025.1 Paludibacteraceae bacterium | reverse complement strand
AAAGAAATGATATCATTTTCTATGATAAAAGCGCTGTTTCTATTTTCCACTACATACAAATCTATTGAATAACTTCCCCAATTAAAGAAGTTTGGATTAATTTGAGCTGTTTGTATATATTCTCCTTTGGGATGTTCATACGCAAAACAACGCTTTACTCCTGTTGTGGAAAATATCTTTTCTCCTTGCTCATTTTTTACATGATAGGTAATGTGAAATGCGTCAAAATCAGTTCTTAATTTATAACGGATCAATAGTTCCAACTCATCATCTACTCGTATTATATCTGAAAAATCGCCATTTTTTTTCCTTACGCCAATTTCGATCAATTCAAAATTATTTTTCTGGATATGGGGAAGTTCCCATATTTTGTGATTTGCGACACTACTATCTCCCTTTAGATAGGTACTTACTATGGAGTCTATTTCGCCGGAAGTTTTCACACTACCATTTTCAAGAATAATCCCCTTTCTGCAAAGACTCTTTACAGCCGTCATATTATGGCTTACAAACAGCACCGTCCTCCCCTCTCCTTTGCTAACATCCTGCATTTTGCCTATGGCTTTCTTCTGAAATTCGGCATCGCCAACAGCAAGAACTTCATCCACCACTAAAATTTCGGGTTCCAAATGAGCGGCAATGGCAAAACCCAAACGGACTGTCATCCCTGATGAATAACGTTTTACAGGTGTATCAATGTATCTCTCCACGCCGGCAAAAGCAACAATCTCATCTAATTTTCGAGAAATTTCGGCTTTGGTCATACCCATAATGGCTCCGTTCATAAAGATATTCTCGCGTCCGGTCATTTCGGGATGAAAACCGGTACCTACTTCGAGAAGGGAAGCTATCCTTCCTTTAGCTCTGATTGTTCCGGTAGAAGGAGAAGTAACTTTGGATAGAATCTTAAGTAGCGTACTTTTCCCTGCTCCATTTTTTCCAATAATTCCCAATACGTCCCCTTGCTCTACTTTGAAATTAATGTCTCTCAATGCCCATACATATTCACTTTCTCCTTTACTGGCACGATCGTTAACATCTCCTATTTTTAGGTACGGGTCTTCTTTACCGAGTATATTCATTCTCCACCAGCGATTCAAGTCATGGCTGATGGTTTTGGTAGATACCAATCCGAGACGATATTGTTTACTTATATTTTCAAACTCAATTGCTGTAGGCATTTATTCGTAAAATTCTATTATTTTTTCAATTATAAACTCTTGCTTTTGCGGGTCTAATTCATAAAACATCGGCAACCGCACCAAGCAATCTGCAAACCGGTCGCAGCTTGGCAATTCCCTGCTATCGTGTTTGTCTTTGTAAAAATCGCTCGTATGCAAACTCAAATAATGAAACACCGATAAAATATCGTTCTCTTTTAGATGTTTAATCAAAGCAGTTCGTTCTTCCAACGAATTGCAAACCAAATAAAACATATGCGCGTTGTTGGTTGCAAAATTAGGGATTTTAGGCAAACGGAAAAAACCTTTATTCGCCAATCGTCGTAGCCCCCGACAATAAGTGTTCCAAAGTTTTTTCCTTCGTTCTTGTATATCTTCCAAATTTTCCAACTGCGCCCACAGGAAAGCGGCAATCACTTCCGAAGGCAAAAACGAACTTCCGATGTCCACCCAACCGTATTTGTTTACTTCGCCGCGAAAAAACTCAGCTCTATTAGTCCCTTTTTCCCATATTATCTCAGCACGCCTGTAAAAGCGCTCATCGTTAATCGCCAACATTCCTCCTTCGCCCGAAATAACATTTTTTGTCTCGTGAAACGAGAATGCCGTCAAATGTCCGATGCTTCCCAAGGCGACTTGCTTACCGGCATTGTTTGTATAGAAAGAATCCACCGCCTGCGCTACGTCTTCCACGACTAATAAATCGTATTTCTCTGCCAGCGTCATTATCTTATCCATATCGCACGCCACGCCCGCATAATGCACCGGTACGATTGCTTTGGTTCTAACGGTAATTAATGTTTCTATTTTATCGGCATCCAAATTGGGATTATCCGCGTAACTATCGGCAAACACAATCTTTGCTCCCTGGCGTACAAAAGCCAACGCAGTGGAAACAAAGGTGTAGCTCGGTATGATTACTTCGTCGCCGGGTTGTATATCGCAAAGTATTGCCGCCATTTCCAGCGCGTCGGTACACGATGTGGTAAGCAAACATTTGCCGAAACCGTATTTTTCTTCAAAAAACCGCTGGCATTTTTGGGTAAAAATTCCGTTTCCCGAAATTTTTCCGGTCTCCACCGCCTGTCGGATGTATTCGGTCTCTTTACCGGTAAGGTAGGGTTTGTTGAAAGGAATCATAACCAAAAATGATAAACATCGGTAACGGATGATTTCTCAAATCCATAGTTTTCGTAAAATTTGCAAGCCGGAATATTAGCCAATTGCGTAGGTACGGTTAATTTTGCTATTGAATGCTGAGTAAGATAATTAACGCAGGAGTCAATTAATTTCGTCCCTATTTTCCTGCCTTGAACTTGCTCCGATACGGCTATCAGTCCTATTTCTCCTTTATTGTCATTTATTCTCAAAGTAACAAAACCTACTACTTGGTTGTTTACTATCGAAACAAATATTTTATCCGCCATTTCTCCACTCAACGACTTATCAATCCAAACTTTATACAACCGCTTGAAAGCATCTTTTGGTAAATATTCATCTAATTTGAATCTCGAAAAGCGACCACTTAAGTAAACTAAATCTAATAAGTCGGTGGAAAGTTTTTTCCCTGTATAATCTTGTATCTCGTCAGAAGGAGTAACTGTTGTATTGTTCAAATTCATCCGGAAAATCACTTTCCTATCCACTAATTTTCCCGTATTTTTGGATAAGAACACATCGCTAATAACATCATTATCAAGCAGAAGAACATACATTAAAGCATAATTCGCTATTTTAGCGTCATTGAGTAGAAACTCTAAATATTTTTCATCAAGCCTTACATCGCAGACAATTCTGCCGATTTTCAATCCAAAAAAATTACTGTCCCACTTTAAATGCTCTAACATCATAAATTTACTTCTTCCTTGACAATAAAAGTGGGACGTTCTTTTACTTTTTCAAACATTTTTCCGACATAGAGTCCCACAAACCCCAATATAAAAATAATAATACCCGAAAGAAACCAGAAAGAAATAATCAGGGTCGTAAATCCGAGTACTTTTGTTACACCGGCTATGTACATTGCAAGATAAACCATCATTACAAGTAATGAAAACAACGTAATTCCAAAACCCAACTTTACGGTCAATCGCAAAGGCTTATCCGAAAAAGCGAGTATGGAATTTAACGCTAATCTGAGAAGTCCTTTGAAATTATAGCTCGTTTTGCCTTCAAATCGTTCTGCGTGTTGCACCGGCATATAGTATTTCCGGAATCCGACCCATTGTACCATCGTAGGAAAAAATCGGATTTGATCATTCATAGATAAAAGCGCATTGATTACTTTTCTGTGATAAATCCCAAAATTAGCCACCGACGCGTCTTGCTTGGTTTCTGTTAAGTAACTGAATAATCTATAAAACGCCTTTGAGAATATTTTCTTAACAAAGCTATCGTTTCGAACAGTTCGTTGGGCAAACACACTATCCCATCCTTCTTGCGCTTTCCGGTACAAATTCGGTATTTCGTCCGGTCTATCCTGCAAGTCGCAGTCCATTACCACCACCCATTCGCCTTTGGCGTAATTCAATCCGGCAGTGATGGCGTAATGCTGTCCAAAATTGCGGCTCAGGTCTATCCCCTTCACACGCTTATCCTTACCGCACTCTTCCACAATTTTACCCCATGAATTATCGGGAGAAGCATCGTTGACCAAAATAATTTCAAAATCTTCGCTGATAGTCGAAACAGCTTCTTTCACCTGTTTCACAAGCTCCGAAACAATATTTTCGGCTTTGTAAACGGGAGAAACAACCGATATGTGAATTGCATATTCCATATTTTCAGTTAAAATCGTACAGTTACAATCGTACCTATAATAATCAAACCCAATCCAATCACTTTTCCCCACGTAAATTGTTCATTCAGCAACCAAATACCCAAAATAAAAACAATAGCAGGCGATAAACTCATAAACGGATAGGCGCGCGTTATTTCAAACTTGGTCATAGCCAGCATCCAAAATACGGAAGCGATAAAAGCCGACAAAAATCCGGAGAAAATAAAGGGGTCGAACAGAAACTTCAGATAATCGGTAACTGCCACCCAAAGGGTATCCGTCTTGGGTTGCCAGTTCATCTTCAATATCCGCCATTTCAAAATAATCTGCCCATAGACGGTAAAGACAATGGTTCCTAATATGTATAAATAGTTCACTAAGGAAATTTTTTTATTAAACGGTATCCATAAAACTTTTTTGCACTTTATTAAAGACAACTATCCCGATTACCAATAGTACGATCATAAATACAAAACTATATCCCAACTGTACCCAGCTAAACTCCCCGACACCCATCATCCCATATTTGAACGCTTCAAAAATAGATGTAAGCGGATTCAACGACATGGCAAGCCGAAGCGTCTCGTTTTTAATAGTACTCATCGGATAAATTACCGGCGTAGCGTACATCCACAGCTGTACTACAAAAGTAAACAAAATGGTCAAATCACGGTATTTGGTCGTCATGGACGAGATAATTATTCCAAACCCGAGTGCCAAGCCGGCAAGCATTACTATCAGTATCGGGAAAAGTAGGGCGTAAGCATTCGGAGCGACATTTACACCAATTATTACGTAATAAATATATACAACCACGAAAAGCAGGAACTGAATACCCATTTTTACCAGATTGGAAACAACGTTGGACAGCGGCACAATCAGTCTCGGGAAATAGACTTTACCGAAAATGCCTTGATTCGCAACAAAAGTGCCGGACGTTTTATTCAGACAATCCGCGAAATACTGCCAAAGCACGATACCCGCCAAGTAAAACATAGGTTGCGGGAGTCCGTCCGTGCTGATTTTGGCTATACCGCCAAAAACCACCATATACATTATCGTTGTCAACGCCGGTTGGATAAAAAACCAAGCGGGTCCCAAGATGGTTTGTTTGTATTGCGTAACAATATCGCGCTTGACAAACATGGAAAGCAAGTCTCGATATTGCCAAATCTCCTTCAAATCAACTTCAAAAAGCGTGTTTTTAGGCTTGATGACGGTTGTATATTCCATTCAAAATAATTTTTTATTACTCTATTTTGGGTAAAACTATATGCAAAGATACAGATTTTTTCGTTTTCAAGAGTCAATCAATACAAACATGGGACTTTAACCACGCTTATTCAAGCTGTTTTACATGTCATTTTGCAAACTCGACTTTACAAAATCCTATATTTTTCAATAAAAATAATAGATTATACAAAAAGAATTCGTTACCTTTGCACCGTTTTGAAAACAATTTTCTACTCAGTTTATCTATCCGGCGTTTTTTATTTCTGTTAGCCGGATTTTTTGTAATATATTTATACACTCTAAACGTTTAACTATATTCCTATGGATACTCAATCACTCTTCGTAGTGGTACTGCTCGCAGGGATAACGCTGGTCGTTGTCGGTCTGACGGCGGCTATTCTTTTATCCCCCAAATCAATCAATTTCCAAAAAGGCGAACCGTATGAATGCGGTCTTCCCACTCACGGCACATCGTGGATGCAGTTCCGGGTAGGCTATTACCTGTATGCTATTTTGTTTCTAATGTTTGACATAGAAACAATTTTTTTGTTTCCTTGGTCTACCGTTGTTCGTCAACTCGGGATGAGCGGATTGATTAGTATTCTCATTTTCATCGTAATTCTGGGCTTAGGCCTTGCCTATGCATGGAGAAAAGGTATTTTGAAATGGACGTAAATAAAGTAAAAATAAAGGCGCTTCCTGCCGAGGATTTTAAAGACAACGATACCCTTCAATCCTATATTGATGAGCTGAATGCCGGTGGAACCAATGTCGTTGTCGGTAAGTTAGACCAAATGATCAACTGGGGACGAGCCAACTCGCTTTGGCCCCTTGCCTTTGCCACAAGTTGCTGCGGAATCGAATTTATGGCTGCCGCCGCCGCTCACTATGATTTGGCTCGCTTCGGGATGGAAGTTACCCGTAACAGTCCGCGTCAGGCTGACTTAATGGTCGTCGCCGGTACCATTGTTCATAAGATGGGTCCACTTCTTCGTCGGGTTTACGACCAGATGGCAGAACCTAAATATGTCGTAGCCATGGGAGCTTGTGCTATTTCAGGAGGACCTTTCGTTGACTCGTACCACGTCATCAACGGAGCCGACAAAATCATCCCGGTAGATGTGTACATTCCCGGCTGTCCGCCACGTCCCGAATCGCTATTTTACGGATTACTTCAGTTGCAGCGCAAAGTGAAAGCCGAAAAATTCTTCGGAAACAAACGCATTGTGCGTCCATACAATCCGGCAACATTGATTGACCCGAAAACAGGTGAAGCCGTTGACGTGAAAAACGAATTTCCGAATCGTTAATATAAAGAATCGAGTTTAGGCAGACCCATCCGCGTAAGTTTTATTTTTTAGTAAAAAGAAATAAATGACCGGCAAAATGGTAAGTCTCAAACCTATTAAAAGCTAAAGTAACGAAAAAACGTGATAACATCCCCCGCATGAAGGGATAAAGAGTAGCCATAAAGTTCACATGAAAGACATCAACGACATTATCCTTTCAGCCGTTCCTGATGCGGTAATCGAAGAAAAGCAAAAACTGACCGTAACAGTCGAGCCCAAACAACTTCATCCGCTCGTAAAAACGCTTCACAGCAATCCCAAATTACCTTTCGACTACTTAATCAGTTTGATTGGAATGGATTGGGGCGAAAAATTAGGCGTCATTTATCTGTTCGCTTCATCAAAAGATATGAGCAAGGAGTTGGTTGTCATCACGGCTACGGAAGACCGTGAAAATCCATTACTTTACTCCATTACCGATTTGTACGAAACAGCCCACTTAAACGAGCGCGAAGTTTACGCCATGCTCGGCATCCGTTTCATCAACAATCCGGATATGCGCCGTTTCCTACTCGCCGACGATTGGAAAGGATTCCCGCTTCGCAAAGATTACGATGCCGATCCGACGCTTAATCCCATCACCATTGCCAATAAAGAAATAGAAGACATCGCGCCACGTATCATGGAAGATGAAAGCGGCAAACTTGTCGAAAGTACCACACCCATTTTTAATGAAAACGACTACATCATCAATATTGGACCACAGCACCCTTCCACACACGGTGTCATGCACTTTCGCACCGCGCTGAACGGTGAAATCGTAAAAAAAATAGATGTCAACAGCGGTTATATCCATCGCGGTATCGAAAAGATGACGGAAAGCATGACTTATCCGCAAATTTTACACCTGACCGACCGGTTGGATTATCTTTCCGCGGGCATCAACCGCCACGCACTGTGCATGTGTATCGAAAAAGCGATCGAAGCCGAAATACCCGCACGCGCTCAATATATCCGAGTAATCATGGACGAGTTGAACCGCATCAGTTCACACCTGATAGCTTGGGCGGCTCACTGCAACGACCTTGGGGCGACTACTGCTTTTATCTACGGCATTCGCGAACGCGAACACGTGCTGGATATTTTTGACAAGACTTGTGGCGGACGACTAATCATCAACCAAAACGTAGTAGGCGGTGTGATGTTCGACATCTACCCCGATTTTCAAAAAGACGTAAAAGCGTTTATCCCCTATATGCGCGAAAAATTGGTGGAATACGATAATTTCTTCTCGCACAACCCCATTACGCTGAACCGTATGGTAAACGTAGGTAATCTATCGAAAGACGATGCGATCAGTTACGCGGTTACCGGTCCTGCCGGACGGGGTTCGGGTTGGTCTTGCGATGTGCGTAAATACAAACCTTACGCGCTTTACGACCAGGTAGAGTTCAAAGAAATCATTCGTACCGAAGGCGACAGCTACGCGCGTTATCTGAATCGGTTAGATGAAATCGAACAATCGTTGCATATCATTGAGCAACTGATTGATAACATTCCCGAAGGGGATATACTGGCTAAAGTAAAACCCATCATTCGCATACCGGAAGGTCAATTCTTCCAAAGCGTGGAAGCCGGAAAAGGAGAGTTTTCGGTATTTATCGAAAGTAAGGGCGATAAGTCTCCCTATCGGGTAAAATTCCGCTCGCCATCGTTGCCTGCCGTCGCGGTTATGCCTTTGATTTGTAAAGGAGAATTGCTTGCCGACTTCATCGGTATTGGTGGGTCTATGGATTACGTTATCCCCGATATTGATCGGTAGATATTAACTTCATGGTGTGAAGTATGTTTTGGTTATTTGCCGGAGAAGCTTTCGCGGAGAAATTGAATTGAAATTTTTTAGTAAAAAACGAATTGTATAAAATTCCGACAGACTGTTCCGAAAGGAAATAGGAGATTTTTATTTATAGTATGGAATATAAACAACCATTAGAGCTTGACAGACTGCTTGCCAATCTACACGCATTTTTCACGAGCAACATGTCGCCATTTTGGGCAACGCTGGTAGAAGGCGCGCTAATATTAATCGCGGTTTTAGCGGCTTACGCCATTATCGCGTTGGCACTTATCTACATCGAACGAAAAATTACGGCATTTTTTCAAGCCCGCCTGGGTCCGAACCGATTAGGCAAATACGGCGTTATCCAGAGTCTTGCGGATATGGTAAAAATCCTGATTAAGGAAATTATTCATATCAATAGTGTCGATAAATTTCTGTATTATGCCGCGCCTTTTTTTGTGATTGTATCTTCGGTATTGGCGTTTGGTGCCATTCCCTTCGGAAAAGGTTTGCAAGCAGTCGATTTTAACATTGGCATGGTGTATGTACTTGCCGTTTCTTCGCTCGGCATCATTGGCGTATTGCTTGCCGGATGGTCGAGCAACAACAAATACTCCATGATTGGTGCCATGCGGAGTGGTGCGCAGTTTGTGAGTTATGAACTTTCGGCGGGATTTGCCTTGATGACTATCGTCATATTGAGCGGTACCATGCAATTCTCCGAAATGGTTGAGAATCAACGCTATGTTTGGAACATCTTCAACGGACACATTCCGGCAATTATCGCGTTTGTCATCTATTTGATTTCGGGACACGCCGAGACCAACCGCGGTCCGTTCGACATGCCCGAAGCCGAAGGCGAACTTACCGCAGGTTATCACACCGAATATTCCGGTTTGCAATTCGGATTTTTCTATTTGGCAGAATACCTGAACATGTTTATCATTGCCGCGATTGCCGCCACTGTATTCTTAGGCGGTTGGATGCCTATTCAGATTCAAGGCTGGGACACTTTTAACCAAGTAATGTGGTATATCCCTTCGTATGTATGGTTCTTTGCCAAAGCCGGATTTTTGGTATTTCTGAGTTTGTGGGTGCGCTGGTCATTCCCGCGTTTGCGGATTGACTTGTTGCTGAATTTGGAATGGAAATACCTATTACCCATCAACTTAGTAAATACGTTGGTCATGGTAATCATGGTACTCGCCGGATGGACGCTTTCCGATTGGTTCCCGAATGTATTTGGTATTACACCGTAGTTGTAGTTATTTTTTCAGATAATAAATTATTCAAAAAGCATATATTGCCTATCTGGCTTAAATCAGGCATTTAAAAATATAAATAATGAATTCATTTGTAAAATATATTTCCGGAATCTTTACCGCGGTAAAGTCTCTTGCGGGTGGCTTGATGGTTACGTGGAAGGAACTTTGGACGAAAAAAGTAACCATGCAATATCCTGAGAATAGGGAATCGTTGGTTATTTCTGACCGTTGGCGTTCCGAATTGTACATGCCACACGATGAAAATAACGAACACGCCTGTACGGCTTGCGGAATATGTATGACAAACTGCCCGAACGGAACGATTACCGTTACTACCGAATTGATTGAAAACGAAGAAGGTCGGAAGAAAAAAGTGCTTGACAAGCATATTTGGGATTATGGAATGTGTACGTTCTGTAACCTGTGTGTGATTACCTGTCCGTCTGATGCTATTTTTTTCAACAACGATTTTGAAGGTGCCATGTTTGACAGGAGCAAATTAGTGCATCAGCTCAATCAACCGGGAAGTAAACTCAGAGAGAAGAAGAAAAAAGACGCGCCACCGAAAGTTGAAAAGAACGAAGCCGAAGCATCTTCCACAGTTCAAGAAAAGAGTGATGATAATGCCTGACTCTCAATAAAAACCGTTTGAAATAAGATAAATAATTACGTACTAACACCATAAATTTTCCCTTCGGGGGTAATGTAACATGACAATCCTATTTTTCATTTTAGCATTAGTAATAGCTGTATTCTCGGTATTGGCTGTTACGAGCAAGAAAGTCATTCGCTCGGCAACTTACCTGCTTTTTGTGCTATTGGCTACTGCCGGATTATTCCTGATACTCAATTACACTTATCTGTTTACAGTACAAATAGCCGTGTACGCGGGCGGTATCATGGTGCTGTTCATCATGGCAATATTTCTCACGCACAAACCCGGCGATGAATTTATGACCAAAATGAGTTGGAAAGTACGCAGTTCCGCTTTATTGGCTATTGGTGGCTTAATCCTTTGCGGCTATATCATTGTAGCGAATGTAACCCGCGTATATACTTTCGTAAAAGGAAGCGAACTGAAGATGCAAGACATCGGTACAACTATGATGGGTACAGAGAAATATCAATTCCTGCTTCCGTTTGAAGTGGTAAGCGTACTTTTACTGGCATGTATCGTAGGAGCGATATTAATTGCCCGTAAAGAAAAAAATGTAGATAATACCGGTAACGATTTAGATAAATAAACACACTATGGGAGAGATATTAATAAATACATCCGGCGCGACAATACCTATGACAGCCTTTTTGCTTGTCGGGCTGATTATGTTTTTTGCCGGTATTTACGGTTTTTTTACTCGTAAGAACCTGATTTTAATGCTGGTTTCGGTAGAATTGATTTTGAACGCGGTGGATTTAAACTTCGCCGTTTTCAACCGTTATCTTCATCCGGGACAAATGGAAGGGATGTTTTACGCACTTTTTGTCATAGCCATTGCCGCCTGTGAAACAGCCGTCGCTATTGCTATCATCATCAATGTGTATCGAAAATTCGGCAATACCGATGTGGACAATATACATGAAATGAAGGAATAGAAAAATGTAGGAATAGAATTTCCTAATTTTGGAAAAAAATTGAAATAAAAACGATTAGATACTTGGATAAACGCTCAAATTCTTTATAGTAGAGACTCTAAGAGCATATATACTACTTTTTATGGAATATACCATTTTAATTTTATTGCTTCCTTTGCTAACCTTTTTAGCCATTGGTTTGTTGGGAGCGAGACTTAAACCGTGTACCGCCGGATTGGTAGGGACCATTTCGTTGGGATTGGTAACTGTACTTTCGTACTTTACGGCATTTCAATATTTTACGGCGGAAAAAGTGAATGGCGCTTGGCAAACGCTAACCCCTTACAACTTCACGTGGTTAAATGTGGGTGAACGTCTTCATATCGATTTAGGCATTTTGATAGACCCTATTTCGGTAATGATGCTGGTAGTCATTTCTACCGTTTCGTTGATGGTGCACATATACAGTATGGGCTACATGAAAGGCGAGAAAGGTTTCCAGCGTTATTACGCATTCCTTTCTCTTTTCTCGTTTTCGATGCTCGGATTGGTACTGGCTACCAACATCTTCCAAATGTATATTTTCTGGGAATTGGTGGGCGTTTCATCCTACCTGCTCATCGGCTTTTACTATACGAAACCTTCCGCTGTCCGAGCATCTAAAAAGGCGTTTATCGTAACTCGTTTTGCCGATTTCTTTTTCTTAATCGGTATTTTAGTACTATCATCTTTTACGCAGACTTTCAACTTCGGCGAATTGATGTCGGGCGATGGAAGCATTTTCAGTACGGCGTTGGGTTCAACCTTTATGGGAACAAGCGCGTTGGTGTGGGCAATGGCTCTTATATTTATCGGTGGAGCCGGTAAATCGGCTATGTTTCCATTACATGTTTGGCTACCGGATGCTATGGAAGGTCCTACGCCCGTTTCAGCGCTTATCCACGCGGCTACGATGGTTGTTGCGGGCGTTTATTTGGTAGCCCGCTTATTTCCCATTTACATCGGGTTCACACCGGAAGTCCTACACGGAATTGCCTATGTAGGGGCATTTACCGCCATGTTCGCGGCTGTAATCGCCATTACGCAGACCGATATAAAACGTGTACTCGCGTTTTCGACCATTTCTCAAATCGGATTCATGATGGTGGCGCTTGGCGTAAGTACCGGTATGGAGCTTAATCACCACGAACACGGTGCTCTGGGATACATGTCTTCCATGTTTCACTTGTTTACGCACGCCATGTTCAAAGCTTTGCTATTCTTGGGCGCAGGTTCGATTATCCATGCCGTACATAGCAACGAAATGAAAGATATGGGGGGGCTTCGAAAATACATGCCCATTACGCACATTACATTCCTTATCGCTTGTTTGGCAATAGCGGGAATACCGCCGTTCTCCGGATTTGTGAGTAAAGACGAAATCATGACAGCCGTTTACGGTTTCAGTACCGGAATGGGTATTTGGATGACCATTACTGCCGGACTTACCGCTTTCTATATGTTCCGACTGTATTACAACATATTTTGGGGAAAAGAATACATAGCTCACGGCGATCATAAACCGCACGAAAGTCCGCTTTCAATGTCTATCCCGTTACTGTTCTTGGCTTTGTTAACTGTTGTCGGTGGATTTATTCCCTTCGGAAAGTTAGTAACCGCTGACCATACGCCGTATGCCATTCATTTAGACCTAAAAATAGCCATCATAAGTGTATTAGTCGCTTTAGCTGCAATATTACTGGCTCGCGTACTGTATAGGAATGAGAATAAACGTCCTGCCGAGATAGCAACTAAAATCAAAGGACTGTACAAAGCTTCCTACAATAAATTTTACATCGACGAAGTCTATAATTTTATTACCAAGAAGATTATTTTCAACGGTATCTCACGTCCATTCGCTTGGTTTGACCGTCATGTGGTCGATGGCGCGATGAATGGCATGGCTTGGGTTACCGGTCGCACATCCGAAAAAATCAAAGGATTTCAATCCGGTAGCCTGCAATGGTACGCCTGGGTTTTCTTAGCCGGTGTGTTGCTGATTACCGCAATTGCAATATTTAGTTATTAATTTTCAAACATTAAATACCCGTCAAATCTGCTAAAGCGGAAAATAGGGAAAGAGATCGTAAACTATGAACTTTTTATTGATATTCGTACTGATACCCATTCTGATGTTGCTCTTGCTATTCGTAGTAAAAACACGTAAGCAGATTTTGGGAATAATGGTTGCCGGTAGTCTTGCGTTAGTGGCGGCTTCGGCTTATCTCGTAACAGCCTATCTGTCCGCCCGCCATGCAGGAGCGACTGACCCGATGCTTTTCACTTCAAGTTGGGAATGGTACAAGCCGTTGAACATCGCGTTTTCGCTCGGTGTAGACGGTGTTTCGGTGGCTATGCTCTGTTTATCTGCCGTAATAGTCCTTACCGGCACATTCACTTCGTGGAAAATAGAACCGCTCACGCGCGAGTTTTTCATGTGGTTCTGTTTGCTGTCAATCGGTGTATTCGGATTTTTCATCACCACCGACATGTTTACCATGTTTATGTTTTACGAAGTAGCACTCATCCCGATGTACTTGCTGATTGGTATTTGGGGAAGCGGAAAGAAAGAGTATTCGGCGATGAAATTGACCTTGATGTTGATGGGTGCTTCAGCGTTCTTGTTGGTCGGTATTTTGGGGATTTATTTCAGTTCCGGCGCGACAAGCATGAATATTTTAGACCTTGTCAATGCGCATATTCCCATTAAAGACCAATACCTATTCTTTACACTGACGTTCTTCGGTTTCGGAGTGTTAGGGGCTTTATTCCCGTTTCATACGTGGTCTCCGGATGGTCACGCTTCTGCCCCAACAGCTGTTTCGATGTTACATGCAGGCGTATTGATGAAATTGGGCGGTTACGGTTGTTTCCGAGTTTCTATATACTTGATGCCTGAAGCCGCGCATGTTTTATCGCCAATTTTTATCGCGTTAACCGCCATTGGGGTATTCTACGGTGCGTTAGCCGCCATCCATCAGCGCGACCTGAAATACATCAACGCCTATTCTTCGGTAAGTCACTGCAATTTGGTACTTTTTGCCATACTGATGCTTACCCAAACATCCATGACGGGTGCTGTACTTCAGATGCTTTCTCACGGTTTGATGACCGCTTTATTCTTTGCCTTAATCGGGATGATTTACGGACGTACTCACACCCGTATGATTACCGAAATGGGCGGGTTGATGAAGGTTATTCCTTTCTTGGGTGTAGCATTTGTGATTGCCGGATTGGCTTCTCTCGGACTTCCGGGCTTGAGTGGGTTTGCTGCCGAGATGACGATTTTTGTCGGCTCATTTGAAAACAGCGATATTTTCCGCCGTGTACTAACCATATTAGCAATTAGTTCTATCGTAGCGACAGCGGTATATATTTTACGCATGGTAGGTAAATTCCTGTACGGACCCATGCAAGACCCGCACCACGAAAGACTGACGGATGCCGTTTGGTTTGAAAAGTTGGCGGTAATCGTTTTAATTGCCGGTGTTGTTTATATCGGTTCGTTCCCATTGGGATTGTCCAATATGCTGAATGACAGTTTGGGAAATGTTATTACCCAATTAACACGGTAATATTCAGACAGATATAAGAAAAACCTTTGGGATCATCTTCATTTTATCTGAAGACAAGTTATAAAACATAAATTAGAATATACACACCGACATTTTCGCTTTTAAAGGCTTAAGAAACATTTTGTTATGGACTATATCAGCAATTTTTTATTCATGCGTAGCGAAGTTTCGCTTTTGGCAGTCATTCTATTTCTCTTGCTATTTGACTTGATAGCGGGTAAACGTGGAATGAAGTATTTCCAACCTGTTGCTATCGCGGCATTTGCCCTGCATACCATCTGGACTTTTATGCCCTACGAAGCCGGAGCTGTTTTTGGCGGAATGTACGACTATAAACCGGTAATGACTATCGTAAAAGGTATCCTGAATGTGGCGACACTCATCATATTCTTACAAGCAAAAGAAGTCTTTGACGGCGAAAAACAGGGCAATAAGCGTGGCGAATACTATTTTCTGACCCTGACAACCTTGCTTGGGATGTATTTTATGATTTCAAGCGGTCATTTCTTGATGTTCTATATCGGTTTGGAGATGGCTTCTATTCCATTGGCTACGTTAGCCGCTCTGGAAAAGCAAAGCAAAAAATCGGCGGAAGCGGGTGCAAAATACATTCTTCTGGCAGCTTTTTCTTCCGGTATCATGTTATTCGGCATCTCGTATCTTTACGGTTCGGTCGGAACGCTTTATTTCGCCGATATGGCTCCGCTCATCGGCGTAAATGCCTTGCAAATAATGGCGTTTGTTTTCTTTGTAGCCGGTTTGTTTTTCAAAATATCACTGGTTCCATTTCATTTGTGGACAGCCGATGTGTATGAAGGTGCTCCTACAAACGTAACTTCGTATCTCTCAGTCGTTTCAAAAGGTGCTGCTGTATTTGTTTTGATGCTGTTGCTCTACAAAGTATTCGGCAACCTGATTGTACAATGGCAAGGTATTTTATTCGGGATTATTATTATTACCATCACATTAGCCAACTTATTTGCTATTCGGCAAACGAATATCAAGCGCTTTTTGGCTTTCTCCTCTATCTCACAAGCGGGTTATATTGCATTGGCGGCTGTGAGTGGAACAGCTCTTGGGATGACAACCCTAATTTACTACATCTTCGTATATGTATTCTCCAATTTAGCCGCTTTTGGTGTGATTACCGCTATCGAAAACCGTACCGGAAAACTCAATATCAGCGATTACAAAGGACTGTACAGTACAAATCCGATATTGAGTTTTGTAATGATGTTGGCAATGTTCTCTTTGGGTGGAATTCCACCGTTTGCGGGCTTTTTCAGCAAATTCTTTATCTTCGCGGCAGCTTTGGAACAAGGCTTCTACGTGCTTGTACTTATCGCGGTGGTAAATACCATTATTTCACTTTACTACTATCTGCTTGTGGTAAAAGCCATGTTTATCGACAGTAGCGAGCATCCCATTCCAACCCTGAAAACCGACAATTACAACCGTGTCAGCCTGTTTATCTGTACGGCAGGTATTCTGCTCGTAGGTGTATTCAATTTCTTTATGGACAAGATTGGGGTGTATAGTTTCGGGATGTAGAAAAATTGTATGGAGGGAATCTGATACTTTTTAGAACTGCTAAATTTTTGTTGAAATGCTAATTTGGTGGGGATTTACTTTAGAGATACTAATCTACATACAACATTGCAGTTACTCCTACCCTACTAAAAATCATAGATTTGTAAATCTATGGAGTAGATTTTGCGACATCTACCCCATCGGCGCAAAAAACCAAATACTGTAAATTATCAGCCCCAAAACACTCAACCCCAGTACGATAATTGGAATAACCGCTTGAATTTTAACGGAAGAATTTTCGGTAAATATTTGTGGTCTGAATTTTTTCAGTAACCAATATACAAGCCACGCGGCTCCTACCCCGATAAGCATTCCGGTCAGAATGTCTCCGGGATAATGCACCCCAAGATAAATACGTGAATAGGCATTAATTGCAGCCCATAGAAAAATCGCAATCGCGTAATTTCTATTTCGAAAAATCAGCGTGCTCAACATTGCCAGACCGAACGAATTTGCCGCGTGAGAAGATGCAAATCCATACTTCCCGGCCCTATATCCATTTACAATCTCAACCATACCCTCCAATTGAGGATCACGAGACGGACGTAAACGTTGTACTGTTTCTTTGAGCAAACCCGATGCTACTTGGTCGGCAATGGTTACGCAAAGTACTAAACCAATAATAATCCACCACGCCTGATTCTTCCATTTTTTGAAGAGTATAAAAATGATTGAAAGATAGAGCGGAATCCAAGTCAGTTTCTCGGTAAACCCCATCATCAAACCGTCCCAGAAAGTAGGATAATCGTTGTTGAGTGCAAGTAACCACTGCTTGTCAATGTGGTCTAAAATCTCTATCATTGCTATTAGAAGTTTATTTCTGAAAAAAACTGAATAGATTCTGTTAAATCCTTTCTATCGCTTTTTCTTCAATCCAGCCCAAAGCGCCATTTTCAAGAGTAATTTCCGTCCATGCGCCAAGTGTGCTTTTGATATGCACTTTTGTTCCTTCGTGAAGTTGAAAAAGCTCGGTTCCGCTCGCATCAGGGGCACTCTTCGCGCTTACTTGTCCGGAAAGTACTATAGCGGAATTGTGTTTCACAAATTGCTCTTTGCGTACTCCTGAAAATACGAATGTACCCATAAAAAATAAAGCTAAAATAATCGACGCGTAAAATGAAAATTTCCTTCGCTTTCGCAAATTAGAAAAAATGAAAACGAAAAAAGTAGCAATTGACAGTATAAAAAAGACTAAACTGACAAAAGCCCATTGATTGGAAGATAATTTGTTAATCAGACCATTAATCCAGCGTTTTACGAAAAAAGAAGCTGACGTAGTTACCTTGTCAACAATCTTGCTCTCGGCAATCTCCAAGTTGTACGCGGCATCTCTGAAACCGGGATTAAGTCGCAAAGCGCGCTCATAATTAAGTATTGATAAACCAATTTCGTCTATTTTGTAATAGCTGTTTCCCAGATTGTAATACAGTTCTGCAGAAACGCCATTTTGTAAGAGTTTTTCGTAAAGTTTTACAGCATCGGAGTATTGACCGTTGCTATACAGTTCATTCGCTTGCTTCACACTTCGCGCAATTGAATCAGATTCAGCCTGTGTCGCCATTGCCGTCAGTAGAAAAGACAGTATCAACAAAAAGTACTTATTTTTAATTTTCATGCGTTTAAAACTTATTTTTCACATAAAGGAAACATGGAACGAACCATCAATCATCCCTTTGTGTGTTGTCATAGTTGGTTGAGATGACCTCTCCCTCTCTAAAGTATTTTCCGTCCTACTTTTTTTTCGTTTTGTAGTGTTGCTCTACCTTGCCTATCGCGTCAGCGGCATCTTCGTACACATTCCCCATCTCTTGCTGCCCCGTATTAGGCGCATAGCTTGCAAATTCGCAGGTATTCAAGATTTCGGTAAATTGTCCGATCAGTTCGCCGTCATATCCCCGTGAAGCCATTTTGGAGCTAATATTATCCTTGTTTAACTCGGCAACGGGAATGGATAGCTTATCCGAGAGATAAGTCCAAACCGCTTTCATAACTTCTTCGTAGAATTGTTTTTTATTCCCTTCCGACAAAAATTTCTGTGCGGTTTTGAGTCTTTTCTGTGCGACTTTATTCGCTTTCTTGGTTTTGACTAAGATTATATCCGCGTTGTCTTTCAGATATTTTCTCAGGAAAATGAACACGATAGCAGCCAATATTAAGGGTATCAAAAACATCATCCAGAAAGGAAATGAACCATAAATCGGTCTTTTTTCGCTCGTCAGTTGAACATTGCCGTTATTAATGTGACGAATATCTTTCGCTACTTCGGTTACATCTTCTTTATTCGTGTAGTTGCCCACGATAGTTTCTCCCCCCTCGCCTTTCTCCACGTTAACAATATAAACGGGGGTTCTTAGCGTTTTGTAGGTGTGCTCATTCAAATCGAAGTAAGAAAGTTCGGCAGCCGGAATCTCATATTTTCCGGTACGGCGGGGAATAAACAGGTATTCGATGGTTTTGGTTCCGGAAACTCCCCCCGATCCGGTGTTAAATTTATTTTCGACCTTGGGATCGTATATTTCAAACGCGTCGGGAAATTTTATTTCGGGGTTCTTTAGTAATTTCATATTTCCCGAACCGGAGATGAGAACCTTTATTGTAGCCGGTTCATTGGTTTTTAGTTCATTGGAATTAATGGTTGCCTTCAAGTCAAAATTCCCGACAGCTCCGGAGAATGACGCAGGTTTGCCTTCAATCGGTAGTGCTTTGACATTGATTTTTACGCCGCGCCCTGTTAAGGTTTTTTCGACATTGGAATAACTGTCAAAAAAATCGTCAAAAATACTTTTGAGTTGAGCCTCGTTGCGCAATCGAAGCAATGCAGTAAAATTGGCATTGTCGATTGTTATTTCTCCGGCACGTTGTGGGAAAAGTATGGCTTGATACAACACCACAGTTCCATAGCTACGCCCGTTGTAGGTTTCAGCTGCGAGTTGTTTGTTGGACGGTTGTTCAATTTCCTGTTTGAGAAAGCCGTTGAAATCAGGGAGTTTGATATCCGTAAATTGGGCGATATCCAGTAAAGTATAAAGCTTATAAGTAACGAGAATGGCTTCTTGCTCGTAGATATTCGTTTTGGAAACAATCGTTCGTACAAATACGCTTTCATTGGTAACGCGACTTGTGCTACCTGATTGAGGTGGATTAGACGACTGATTGCCCCGCTGAATCTGTCCTTGTCCTTGCTGTGAATTCGATTTTCCGGCGGCTTCCACTTTAATGGTCAGTCCATTGGAATAGACTTTTTCACCATCTACCGTAATGGATGCCGGTGGAAATTTAAAGGTTCCCGTTTTCCCGGGCATCAATGTGAATGTATAGGAAAGTGTAACCGAGCTTGATGTTTTTCCGTTTATGGACTGCCAGGAAGAGCTGCGTGATTCAAAAGGTCCGGCAAGTATTTCGAAAAACTGAAAATCAGGAGCTTGAAGGTCTTTCGCGGAAGCATTTACAGTATATACCAATTGAAAGGGTGTATCCATATAGACCGCACCGGGAGCTGAAACGGTAAATTTTGTTTCTCCCTGAGCAACAATACAATAGGATATTGAGAATGTAATTACAAGTAATATGTATTTTGTAATCTTCATTTGAGTTTTAATAGCCGGTTCATTTTGTTATCATTTGCGGACAAAAGTTCTTTTTTACCAATCTTTTTCTACCTTTCGGTTGCCACGAGCGTTTGCTCTTTTTGCTTTATCTTGATTATCTTTTTCATCTTGTTCTAGCGCGTTCAGAATTTGCTGGGCATTTTCTTTTGACATTTGCGGTTGTTGCCGGTCTTGTTGTGGCTTGTTTTCTTCTTGCTCTTTATTTGGGTCGTTCTTTGGCTGTTGTTGGTCGTTTTGTTTGTTTTCCTTGTTTTTATCGTTGTTGTCTTTGTTCTGATCGTTGTCGTTTTGTTTGTCCAACATGGATTGAGCGTACGCCAGATTATACCTTGTTTCGTTATCCTTCGGATTATTTCTCAAAGCCATTTTATAGGCATTTATAGCTTCCTGATACTGTCCACCCGACATGAACGTATTGCCAATATTGTGGAATCCTGATGCCTTTTTTTGTCTGTTATTTTCGGTTAAAGGCACAGCGGCTTTGTATTGTTCGAATGCTTCGTGATACTTTTCTTGTCGGAACAGGGAATTTCCCAAATTGTAATTTGCTTCGAAAGATTTATTGTTTTTTTGCAATGCTTTTCGATACTCGATTTCTGCTTCGGTAAACTTTTTATGATTGTATAACCGATTGCCGGCGCGAATATCATCGTTCTCGCTCTGTCCATTCATCATGAATGGGGCAAAAAAGAAGAAAACAAATAGGCTGTTTTTTAATATCTTCATTGGGTAAGTCAGTCTCACAATTGAATATAAATATAACGTTATTTTTTCGCATCAAAAATCCGTATCCTACTCAGCCATTTGTTTTTACGCGCGAAAACAAAGAATTCGAGTATTAAAATTATAAGTGCGATGATGGCAAAGGATTGAAATTGTTCGTTGTATTGCGCGTAAACTTTTTGTTCAAGCTCTGCCTTCGCCAAGGTATCTAATTGATTTTTAATATTTTTCAGTGCGACATCACTATTGTCGGCACGCACGTAGAGTCCGTTGCCGGCGCGGGCAATTTCGGATGCCATTTCTTCATTTAGTTTGGATACCACCACATTTCCTCCCCTATCCTTCTTGAAACTAACCATTCCACCAACCGGAATTGGCGCCCCTTCCGGGGTCCCCATACCGATTACAAACAATTTGATTCCGTTATCCGCGGCTAATTTAGCGGCTGCCACGGCATTGTCTTCGTGATTTTCGCCATCTGTAATGAGAATGATCGCTCTTCCCGCATCCGATTTGTTTTGTCCGAACGATTTGATGGAAAGATCGATAGCTGTACCAATAGCTGTCCCTTGCAATGGAACCATTTCGGTACTTATGGAAGACAAGAAAAGTTTCGCGGCGTTGTAGTCGGTCGTAATCGGAAGCTGGACGAAAGCGTCTCCTGCAAAAACGACCATTCCGACCTTATCGTCACTCATCCGATCAATCAACTGTGAGAGAATCTGTTTTGCCTTCATCAGACGGCTTGGTTGTATGTCTTGCGCCAACATGGAATTGGAGACATCTAAAGCCACCATCACTTCAATTCCCTTTTTCTTAACGTTTTCTTCTTTAGCGCCAAATTGGGGTTGCGCCAAAACGATTACGAGAAGAATTGCCGCTGACAATAACAAATAAAATTTGAACGTCGGTCTGGCTGAAGACACATTAGGCATCAATGTTTCCAACAATTTCAACTCACCCCAGCGTTTTAAATTCTTTTTTTTAAGGTATAGCGAACGCGTGAAAACCACTACTAATAAAAGTACCGGTATCAATAAAAGTAAGTATTCCGGATGAGCAAATCGAAACATATTATTTAGACTGTTTGTCTGAAAATTTCAAGACAATTTTGATTTAATACCTATTTAATTGTATGCAATATAAACGTGTCTCATCTATGGCAATGTTTTCAACCAAGTATTTCTAACCAAGATTTCTGTTAATAACAACAAGAATGCGAGCAAAGCGAAGATGAAATAAAGTTCACTCTTATTGCTAAATTCCTGTACACTGATTTTTGTTTTTTCCAATTGGTCTATTTCCTGATAAACTTCACGAAGTTTGGCGTTGTTGGTCGCTCTGAAGTATTGTCCACCGGTTATTTCAGCTATTTTTTCCAACGTAGCTTCGTCAAACTCCGATTTCATTTTTTCAAACCGTACGCCAAAAGGAGTTTGAACAGGCATACTGACCATTCCGTGCGAACCTACTCCGATAGCATATACCCGTATGCCGAATGTTTTAGCGATTTCAGCGGCAGTCATCGGGGCAATGTCTCCCCGGTTGTTGGATCCGTCAGTAAGCAAAATGATGACTTTGGATTTCGCCTTGCTTTCTTTGATTCTCGTTACAGCGTTGGCAAGTCCCAAGCCAATAGCAGTTCCATCTTCAATCATGCCGTATCGGATACCTGAAAACAGATTAATAAGTACTGTGTGATCAATTGTGAGTGGGCATTGCGTAAAACTTTCGGCGGCAAAAACCACTAAACCGAGATTGTCATTTGGGCGAGATTGTATAAAATCGACGGCAACATTCTTGGCGGCTTCCAAGCGATTCGGACGTAAATCTTCCGCCATCATCGTACCCGAAATATCCAATGCCATCATAATGTCAATCCCTTCCTTGTTTTCTTTCCGCCAGTTGAGTGACGATTGCGGACGCGCGATAGCCAATATCAACATGCTGATAGCAAGTAGCCTTAAAATAAAGGGTAGATGACGCATCCGGAGTCTCGCTGTCTGGGGCGCGTCTTTCAGCCTTGCTACGGATGATATCTGCATGCTGGCATCCGATTTACGTGTTTCCCACAGGTACCAACCTATTACGGGGATGAGTAAAAGCAGTAAAAACAGATATTCGGGATTGTGAAATGTCATTATTTATAGCTGTAAGCCATCTGCATTCATCGCATAGGCTTCTTTCGTTTTAATTACTTATTTTTTTTCAAGTGGTTTTGCTTCCTCCACCTTCGTCTGATTAACGAACAAGTAGGCATTCATCAGGCTCAGTTCATTGTCCGAAGGGGATGGATTCCATTTTGCAAATTTGACAAGATCCGCCAACGAGAGCATTTGCCTTAATGCGCCGTAAGCACCGGATTTATCAACCTTTAAAAATTCGACATGCTCCAATATCTCATCGGAAGTCATTTCCATGCTGTTGATATTGAACATCTTCTCTATATAGATTCGAACAATATCTGTCAATTCGGTATGATACTCCTTGATTCTGCCTTTTTGCCACATTTTTTCATCACGCAAGGCATCTAACCGGCTGATGGCTTCATCGTATGGCGAAATGACGACTTTGGGCTTTTCAATGGCAACGATCGGTTTCTTTGAAATAAATCTTTTAATTAAGATGAATAACAATACAGCCAACCCTATCAAAAGTAAAAACAACAAGCCACGTAGAAAAAAGCGCTTCCAGTTAAAGGGTGGCTTATAAACAGGCTTGATATCTGCCAACGTGTTGGACGCGGTATCGATTACGAAAGGCTGTATAACCCGTATCGACAATGAATTCGACCAAGAAGTATCTGTACCGGAAACGAATGGAAATTCCCGGATATAGACCAACGAATCTTCAAATGAAGTTACTTTGTAGCGGGCACTAACTTGCATATTTTCGTCCGATAGAGCGACAGTATCCATTTTTACCGGTTCGACAATTTCTAAATTTCCGACAATCGTATCTGAAAAGATAGGGAATTGTACCCGTTGTCCTTTTCGCAGCGTTACATCAAAAACGATATCGGTTTGATTGCCAATCCACATTTGGGCGGAATCAATTTTAGCCGTAACTGAAACGGATTGCGCCAACACATTTCCATCAATTAGCAGCCATAAAGCGATAAAGAACAGTATAATTTTTTTTAACATGCTTTCTGAATCAAAAATCAATTTTCCAAAAACGCTCAACCTCTAAGTTTGAATAATTTCATCAACGCGCGTACGTAATCATCCTTCGTACTCATCGATACGGAATCTACTCCGGATTGTTTGAATATCTTCTGCAATTGCAGTTGACGTTCGTTCCACTGATGCTTATACGATGTGCGAAGCCGCTTGTCGGACGTATCAATCCACATACGTTCGCCGGTTTCGGCATCTTTTAATTTTATCATCCCTACATTGGGTAGCTCGCCTTCACGCACGTCGTAAACCTGCAAAGCCGCTATGTCGTGCTTGTTGTTCGCAATGGACAATGTCCGCTCAAAACCACTGTCCATGAAATCGGATATGATAAACGCGGTTGAGCGTTTTTTGATGGCGTTGGTAAAATATTTCAAGGCTCCTCCAATGTCCGTTTGATTGCTTCCGGGCTTGAAGACCAAAAGCTCTCGAATGATATGCAACACATGTTTCCGCCCTTTTTTCGGCGGAATAAATTTTTCTACCTTATCGGAAAAAAAGATGGCTCCTACTTTATCGTTGTTTTGAATGGTTGAAAAAGCCAGCGTCGCCGCAACTTCTGTTGTAATCTCTTTTTTGAATTGACCGGATGTGCCAAAATCCAAACTTCCGGACACATCGACCAGTAAAATAACGGTCAATTCCCGCTCTTCTTCAAAAATTTTAATAAAAGGACGACCAAATCGGGCGGTAACATTCCAATCAATGGCACGCACATCATCTCCGTACTGGTATTCGCGAACTTCCGCAAAAGTCATCCCCCGACCTTTAAAAACGGTATGGTATTCCCCCGCGAAGATATTTTGCGAAAGTCCCCGTGTCTTTATTTCAATTTTTCGTACTTTTTTTAGTAGCTCGTTGGTTTCCATTCAATCGTACCGTACAATAATTTAGAAGCGTTTGATTTCGTGCGTTTACGTAAGAATGCGACATCAAGGCACTTCGACCGTATTTAGAATATCGGTAATAATTTCTTCGGAAGTTAAATTATTAGCTTCCGCTTCATAACTCAGTCCGATACGATGACGAAGTACATCGTAACACACGGCGCGAACATCTTCCGGAATAACGTAACCGCGGCGTTTGATGAAAGCGTACGCGCGTGATGCCAGTGCCAGATTGATGGAAGCTCTCGGAGACGAGCCAAAGGCAATCATTTCTTTCAGGCTTTCCAGCTTATAGTCTTGTGGATAGCGGGTGGCAAAAACAATATCGATGATGTATTTTTCTATTTTTTCGTCGATATATACTTCTCGTACTATTTCGCGAGCGACAACAATGTCTTTTGGAGAGAGTAATGGCGTAACTTTGGGTTGTTCTTTAGCCAGATTTTGCCGAATGATTAGTTTTTCTTCTTCTTTCTTGGGATAGTCGATGATTACTTTCAGCATGAACCGATCCACCTGGGCTTCGGGAAGTGGGTATGTACCTTCTTGTTCAATCGGGTTTTGAGTGGCAAGCACCATAAACGGTTCTTCCAATTTATAAGTTTTATCGCCGATCGTTACCTGACGCTCCTGCATGGCTTCAAGTAGCGCACTTTGCACTTTTGCGGGCGCACGGTTGATTTCGTCTGCCAAGATAAAGTTTGCAAAAACAGGACCTTTCCGAATGTGAAAATCTTCATTCTTTTGGCTGTAAATCATCGTTCCGATCACATCGGCGGGGAGCAAATCCGGCGTGAACTGAATCCGGCTGAAATCAGCCTTGATCAAGTCTGACAATGTTTTAATTGCCAACGTTTTGGCTAATCCCGGCACTCCTTCCAGCAATACGTGTCCATCGGACAGCAAGCCGATTAGAAGTGATTCTACCAGATGTTTTTGCCCTACGATAACCTTATCCATACCCATCGTTATGGAATCCACAAACGCGCTTTGGCGCTCGATACGCTCGTTAAGTTCTTTAATATCCACCATCTTAAATGTGTATTCTACGAAAATTAAATATTATTTTTCAGCCTACAAAAATACGATTATTTCAAATGTTAAAACACACTTTTAATAACAATTAACGGGATTTTAGAGAATGTTAAACTTGTAAATAAATCGGGAGCTAATTTTAAACCCTGTAAAATGGCATTCTTAGAACTTGGTAAAATTGCAAGTAGCATAAAGTCGAACTTAAATTGAACCTAACGAAACCATCACTGATTCAGCATAACAATCGTGTGGCAGGCAGCTATTCCGGCAGTTTCGGTACGCAAGCGACTATGCCCGAGTGAAATCGGTTGATAATCGGACTTAATGGCACTTTCTACTTCATCTTGGCTGAAATCGCCTTCGGGACCAATTAACAGGGTACAGTCGTCTCCAATTTGATACACGCTCGACAATAAGGGTTTTGCTCCCTCGTAGCAATGCGCGATGAAACACGGATGATCGGTTTGTCGCGAAAGAAACGCTTCAAAAGTTTCTAACGGATTGATTTTTGGAAAATTTGCTTGAAGGGACTGCTTGGCGGCGGAAATAATTATTTTTTTCAACCGTTCGACCTTTAGTTGCTTTCTTTCCGAATATCGACACAGTATAGGTGTTATCTCGTCAATACCGAACTCGGTACTTTTCTCTACAAACCATTCAAACCGTTCGATATTTTTTGTGGGAGCAATGGCGATGTGCAGGCGGTAATTTTTACGAGCGAAATTTTGAATTGTATCGGTAATTTCAAATTCGCAACGTTTTGGATTTGGGTTGGTTACTACAGCTTTGTACAGTCCGCCTATCCCATCCACGATATTGATTTCATCGTTCACTTTCACACGTAGTACACGTACCGCGTGCCGGCTTTCTTCTTCAGAAAGAGATTGCTCTACGGCAATATCGGGAGCATAAAAAAGTTGCATTGTATCAGGAGTTGGTTTGGTTTAAATGTTGAAAAGCAACTGAATCCTAAAACTACGGATTAGTCCATATCCGCCACGCCGCTTCGGCTTGTCCGACAAGCATTTCTTCCCCGTTCAACACAACCGCTCCCCGCTCTTTTCCTTTCTTCATAAACAAAGTCTCTGACGGATTATATACCACATCGAACAATAGATGCTCTGTTGTCAAATATTCATACGGTATTAGCGGACACTCGTCGGTGTGTGGATGCATCCCAACCGGCGATGTATTGATAACGATTAAATTATTAGCCAATATCAACTCATCTAATCTACTGTATGACAGTTGATTGAAAGTCGGATTACGCGAGACAAACGTTGTTTGAATATTCATGCTTTGCAATGCATAGTCAATTGCTTTGGACGCGCCTCCGGTTCCCAGTATCAACGCCTTTTCGTGGGCGGGTTTTATATGGGGTAAAATGGATTGCGTGAAGCCTATAACATCAGAATTGTATCCTTTCAGAATAAGCGAATCGGAATTTTTAATAAATTGAATGACATTAACCGCGCCTATCTTTCTTGCCGTTTCGTCCAGCTCGTCTAAAAAAGGAATAACCTTTTCTTTGTAGGGAATGGTTACGTTCAGTCCGGTAAGTTGGTGGCTCCTTAGCAATGCAGGGAAATCATTAATCGACCGTAATTCAAATAATTCATATTCGGAATCGGTGTTTTCGCGTGCAAATTTCTCGGTAAAATATTTTTTTGAAAAAGAATGTCCTAAAGGATAGCCTATTAACCCAAATCGTTTCATCAATACCTACAATTTTTAGTTTCCTTGAAGAAGTGTTTGAAATTGTGTTTGAGCATCCGGACAAAGTTCCAGAAAAAGCTTTGCCGCATCTAAATTGCGGTGGATTGCCAATTCGAGATAAAGAGCGGTTTGCACATAATCTCCTGTATAATAACTTGCTACGGAGATAAAAAGCTCAATAAACTCCAAGGTGGAATCGTAGCTGTACGCTAATTCATAATATTTAAGCGCCGAGCGAAATTTGGCACTGTCCATGTATAAATTTCCCATTGCGAGCAAGGTGTCGGGCTGATTGGGCTCTATGCTGATTGCCTGATGATATGCTTCCAATGCACTTTTCAAGTCTCCAAGTCCTACTTTGGCTTCGGCAAGATAGACCCAAGCGTCCGGCATTTCCGATCCGATTTCAAGTGCTTTTTTGATATATTCCAGACTTTCTTCAAACTGCTCCAACTCGAGCAAACAAATGGCTATTCCGATTAATGCTTCGTAATTATCGGACATCTCCTTGTAAGATAGCTTGTAGTAATAAAGGGCTTTCGGAAAATTTTCTTTTTTCTCGTAACATTCACCAATAAAAAGCCTAACCTGCCATTTATCGGGAATAACCTCGGCATATTCAAGGTAAATATCAATGGCTTCCTGCCATTGTCCCAGTTGGAAATGCGCATGCGCTTTCTGAATTAATGCAAAACTGTCTTTCTCGTTGATAACCAAAGCATAGTCAAACGCTTCGATAGCGTCTTCGAAATTACTCCGTAGAAAATGAACCTGACCCAGATTGAACCAGGCTTCGCTGACATACGAATCGATATCGATAATTCTTTGGTATGTCTGCATGGCATCTTCCAAAAGCGATTTTTGCTCCTGACAAAACGCCATATCGAAGAGTAAATCAATATTCTTCGGATGATGTTCATCCCCTATTTTCAGTATCTTGAGCGCAGAATCGAAATCTCCAATACTCTGAAAAATCATCGCCAAGTCGATGCAGATTACGTCTTTATCAGCATCATCCGTTTCGGTAATCAATTCTTCGGTAAGTTCAAACGCTTCATGTACACGTTCCAACTTGGAAAGCGCTTCTATTTTTAGAAAAATTATCTCGGGATCGGAATCTTCGACAAGGCTCGTCAGAATCCTTAGAGCTTTGTTGGTCTCTCCAGTCGCGAGATAGATTTTGGCACGTTTTATATCCAATCCGTCACTTGCCGGATGTAATTTCTTCCCCAATTCTACTGCCCGTAACGAATCTTTTGTCCGTCCGTAAGACAAATAGTACTCTACGATACGCTCCATCTCATCCACGTCAAAGTATCCGGTAGCATCTCCGGAGAGATATTTTTCATACCGCTTTACTAGCTCCCCCGACTCATCGTCTATGAAAAAAGAGAAATTACGCATGATAATCCTTTTTTTTTACAAAAGTAGTATTTTCGTTGTTGTTTGCAAGATTGTTTGGTAAAATATTATGAACAATCGAGAATTAGATGTATCAGTTATACAATTCGTAAGAAGTGTATTTTTTGTGAAAATAAACCGAGGCTGTCTCAAAACGAAGACAGCCTCTTTTTTTATGAGCAGGTATCTGACTTTCCTGTCAGCAAACAGTAAACATGCTGTTAATTCATCTCTTTGCGAGTCAAGTTAGATGATTGAGTTGTTTCATTTTTATCGACAAATCAAATGTATTGTGCACGGGTTACGCAAACTCCATACTGTAATTACCATTGCACGGCTTCACAAATACACGTTATTTCCCTCACAGTACTTTTATTTACTCCAATAGCGTCCGCTCTATTGCTTTCATTCTCATCGGTATTTGCAACATCGTATAAATTGCATACCTTTGCGCTTCGGTTATAGGTTTACTCATCTGCAACTTTTTTCTATGGACGGACCAAAAAGAGCAAAGCTCGTAATCGTTATCCGTTCAGCTAAGCGAAAGAGAAACATATTCTCGCTCACATCGCTGAAAGAATAATAGGTATTGCCACTACTTATCGGTAGCCTAAAGTTGTATTTACAAGTGGAATCCAAGAATAAGTAAATGAATACAAAAGAGATACGACTCGACCCCGAAAATATTAAGCTGACAATTACGCTACCCGCATCCAAAAGCATTAGCAATAGAGTATTGATTTTGAATGCTTTGTCATATAGTCCATACGATATTCAAAACCTATCGGATTGTGATGATACGCGAGTAATGGTAAAGTCTTTTGAAAGTAATAGCACCCATTTTGACGTAGGTGCCGCCGGAACCTCCATGCGATTTCTTACAGCATTCTTGGCAAAGACGCTGGGCGAATGGACAATTACCGGAAGCGAGCGAATGAAAAATCGCCCGATAAAAATACTGGTAGAAGCCCTGAATACGTTAGGCGGAAAGGTGGAATACCTTGAAAAGGTCGGATTTCCTCCATTGAAAATATACGGGAGTGCCATTATCGGAGGTGCTATCGATTTAAACGGCGATATCAGTAGTCAATATATTTCCGCATTGATGATGATCGCGCCAAGTATGCTCGATGGACTGAAAATCAATCTAAAAGGAAAAATCATCTCCAAACCGTACATACAAATGACCCAGGGTATGATGCGGGAGTTCGGCGTTAAAGTTGACTTTAACGGCAGTAAAATTGATATTCGTCCGCAAACCTACCAACCAATACCGTATGTTGTAGAGGGCGACTGGTCGGCATCGTCTTATTGGTATGAAATACTGGCTATAGCCGGAGCAGGACAGATAAGATTGAATGGGTTGAACCAAAACAGTTTGCAAGGCGACAGTGAAGTTGTAGCTATTTTTGAAAATTTTGGAATTCAAACCAAATTTAGAAAGGAAGGAATTATCCTCACGACAAACGGGAAAGTGCGAATTACACATTACGAATTTGACTTTACCAATATCCCCGATTTAGCACAGACCGTGGTAGTTACATGTTGTTTAAAAGGGATTTCGTTTCATTTCGTAGGATTAGAAAGCCTAAAAATAAAGGAAACAGATCGTATTCGGGCACTTATTACCGAACTAAAAAAATTGGGCTATATTCTATCTGAACCGGTTGATGGGGAATTAGCCTGGGATGGGGAGAAATGTAAGGCCGAGAAATTACCCAACATAGAAACTTATGAAGATCATCGCATGGCGATGGCATTTGCGCCGGTAGCCCTCATTCAACCAATGACAATAAAAAATCCGGAAGTGGTAAGTAAATCCTATCCGGATTTTTGGAAAGATATAGAGAATATCGTGCTGTGATAGGTAAAATAAAAAAGGTGTCATTGGACACCTTTTTTATTTTAAGAATCAAGAAAGATTATTTTGTAATTTCAAATTCTACGCGACGGTTGTCTTGACGTCCTTCGGCAGTATCATTTGTAGCAATTGGTCTGGATTCGCCGAATCCTTCGCTTGAAATTTTTGAAGTTGCAATACCGTTTTCAGTCAAATATTTTGCTACGGAAGCAGCACGACGTTCTGAAAGATTTTGATTGTAAGAATCAGAACCGGTATTGTCGGTATGACCCATTATTCGGATTGTGCTCCAAGTATCATTTTCTTTTAGAATGCTGATCACTTGATTTAATGTCGATTTTGATTCTTCTTTGATAACGTCTGAGTCAAAATCAAATTCAATATTTTCGAATGAAGCGCTAACGGTTGTTCCTTTGGGCATATTTTCCAAGTTTTTCACATCTTGTTCAAGCTTGCTCAAACGATTCTGAACATCTTGAAGTTGTCTGTCAATGTTATCAAGACGATTAATCAACTGGCTGTCATCGTATTTATTTTCAGAGATAACAGGTAGCGGAGCTGGATAATAATCATCGCGAGTCATATCCCGAACATGCGTATTGGCTCCGGTTCCTAATTTGAAACGAAGAGTAGCCATCAATGTATAGGCATCATTATAATGTACATAAGGAGATTCCGGAGAAATATAACCACGGTATCCGGCTTCAAGACCTAAAGCAAGAACTCTACTCAAATTAGCTTCCAAAGCTAAAGCACTTGTTGCTAACGGACTGATTTTGCTCCCACTTGCAGGATATCCAAGAAGACCGAAATCCGCATTATCATACTGAGCAATACTTGCTCCTGCGCCTAAATTGGCATAAACATTAACTTTGGCGTTTCTGCGACTTGGATAAAGAAGATTGGAAAGATTAAATGAAGTGAATAACGTAGGATCAATAGTATATCCTTCGATAGAAGAACGGTTATAATTCAAGAAATCTACGTTCAGTCCATATCCAACCAATGGGTTGGCTGTTCTTTCGATAGAGATACCTGCTCCCCAAGAACCATTATCCATGATATCATCTCCTAATGGTTTGATGTTGAAATAGTCTATACCACCTTTTAGAGCAACAGACCAATGAGCCGCTTCAACAGGTGTTGTCGTAGCATTTTGAGCATTTGTGTAAGTTAAGGCACTAGCCAAAACTACTACACTTAGGAAGAAACTTTTTTTCATTTCTTAAAAAATTTAAATTTATTAATTAATATATCTATAATAATTTTATTGAGAAAACAAGCAGTCTTTTTTCCAAACGTTGTAACTGTTATTGTTACAACATATGATTTAACACAACAAAGATTGTGCAAAATTATAAAAAAATATTATTTAGTCAAAAAAAAAACGCTGATATTATAGCTTTTGTATTATTAAGGTAATTGATCAGTTAAAATTTGATGTAAATTAAATCATAATTTTTGAGAAATACAACGGTTGATAAAAAATAAACGTGTAAAATTTAAAATTTCAGTTCTATTTGTTCAAATTTTGCTATCAAATCATACTGTAATTAGTGATTTTTTTTGTTTTTGTAAGTAGGGTAAAAGAATTATTCGAATGATTTTTGTGTATTATTTTGAGATAGAATTTATCTGCTATGTCAGTGCGTTTAGCGAGCCAATCGAGCGTGAGAAACTATATATGTTCAAAAGGACATCTTGTTGTTATAAGAAATAAAACAGATCGAAAACTTGTTTGCTGAAATACATATTAACAAAACAAATTTTTAAGCTGTTTGTTTTGATTAATTAAAATATTTTCACAAAATCATTATGCTCCAAATTAGGATAAGCGTAAACGAAATAAATCGACAGATTGGAAAAGCAATGAAGATACTCTGTCAGTGCTTGATAGAAGCATTATTACGCCGTCTTGATGCCTTTACCAATTGAAATTTAAGTATCCGTAATCTTTGACTCTATTTCTTAAACCTATTTTTAGGAGTAGTCGCCTGAAAATCTTTGAGATAAAACGGTTCAAAATAAGCGGTATCTTCGAAATCTTGTTTGATGAATTTCTCTTCTCCGAGTGCTATCATATTTTCAGCTTGTGGTTCTACTGCAGATATGAATTTGGCATTCGCATGGGTAATGATTTCTTTGCATTTATCTGCGCCATTTCCATAAAAATAGATTGTATTTTTATCCAGCAACTCTAAAAAAGAATTTTCACCCACAATTTTAGCAGAAACCGGTTCAATCTGCTTTAGGTCAGAACTGTACAATGCAGTATATACTTCCATACGTCGCGCGTCAATCATCGGGCATAATAACGCGTTTGTTTCGACAGCCTGTTTAAGAATGACGGCTTGGGTCAAAATACTTAACGTGTCGATTCCGATTAGTGGGATTCCATAACCAAAGCAAAGCCCTTTTGCGGTTGAAACTCCGATACGTAAACCGGTATAAGACCCCGGACCACTACTAACGACTATGGCATCCGGAAAAATATTTCCAGCTTTCATCGCATCCAGTCCTTTCTGAATAAATGGACTTAACATAGTCGCGTGATTCATCCCTGCCGAGTCGGAAGCAACGAAAATGCATTTTCCATCTTGACTGACAGCCACAGAACAAACATTCGTGGACGTTTCGATATGAATTAGGTTCATACTGTAAAAATTTCTAAAATCAAAAAAAAGATTCGAGAGAAACCGAAATAGGCAAGTCTATAGCAAAAAAGAATCTCAGTCTTAATTTATCCATCCTGTTTTGAGTTTAATCGATGAAACAGCTACGTCAACAAACTTTGACACACAAGGGGATATGATTAATGGCGTGTTCCATTTGTCTTTAATGGAAACAAAACATGAAAATAAATCTTTTATACTACTTACCGGTTACTACTCATTCATATCCGGGTTCTTTTTGCCTGTAAGTTGAAAAAGCCAACCGATGTTTGCCGATATGTTTAAATAATTGGAGTTATCAAAAAAATCCGATTTTTGATTGGCAAATATATCCGAAAGTCCGTAATTACCGCGTAATTCAAACTGAAAGATTCCGGCTTTGCGTGTTTTGAGATTATACCCCAATCCGACGGTTATGCCATAGTCAAATTTGAAATCTGCCGGTTTCACGCGTTGTTCGGCGTTGGTGTCGCCTCCGTCGTCATTAAGCACGGTTTCGTCGAGTAGATACCCCAACTTTGGTCCGATATTGAAAAACAATCGATTTTTTTCACCCAGATACGCATGGGTAAGAAAAGGTATTTCAAGATAATCCAACCTTCTTGCGTAAACATTTCCTTCTTCATTCCACCCCCTCTGTGAATAGTTGGCTTCCACTTGAAAGCCGAAATGCTCCTCGGAGACATAACGAAATGTTATCCCGCCATTATAGCCCCAAAAAAAAGTTTGTTGAACTTTGGGATTGAATAAAACACGGGAAGCCGTTAATCCGAAGTTTGGACCAATATATATTTCCGGAGGATCAAGCAAGATGGTTTGACTCCGTGCCTTTTGGACGAAAGGCAAGAAAGAAATAAGGATAAGGAAAAATGTAAAACTATTTCGATGTTGCTTCATCTTTAATCAGGTAGAGTTTATGGTTAACAAATCCACCATTGCGGTTGGTACGTTTGAATTCAAAATCAGATTGTACGCCGTTCGTAAAATTCAACACCTGTGTAGTGCTATTGAATGTAAAACCGGTTCTACGCATCGTTGAAAGAAAATAGGTTGTAATATCGTATCCGAGCAAATCGTAGCGAGGATTCGTAATCGGCATTATGTTTTTGTAGTATTTCTTAAATTCCTGCTCATAGAATTGTGTTCCAAATTTGTTTCCCGCGAAGGGTACCATGTAGTACATCTTTGGCTTTTTACCGGTTTGACCACGCCAAGAATACTGTCCCAAAACAGCGATGTCGTATTTTGCACCAAAATCGTACAAAACAGACATATAACTACTTACAGGTTTAAAATCTTCTGCATCAAAAATAATAATGTTATTTTTATTCGAAGCCAAATAGATATTCCAATCGACATTTAGCTGTGCGTTTTTGACGAAATTATAATTTATTTTTTGACGATCGAATTGTTGCTTAAGCGACGTAAAATAGTCGGTTCCGTCATCAGACCAATTCGTATTTCCGGTTTCGACCAGAATGATATTTGAATGCTTAAAATTATTCGTAAAAAGATCAACCGCGAAATCGTTTTGAATTGCTTGATCCGGATTAAATTGGAATAGATAGGGATTATCATCCATGTACTTTGCTTTTGAGCTAAAAGGGATAATTGCATGAATCTTACGACGTTTTGCAAAGTCCACTAAAATAGGGATTTGAGCAGTATAAGCAGGTCCGATAATCAAATCAACTTTTTGAAGTTCGGGTTTGTTGATAATCTCGAATAATTTGGTTTCCGTTTTTTCGGTGTCAAAGGCTAATATTTCAAATTCTAAATCGCTATTTTTGGCGTTATTAATAGCCAATAAGGATCCCATGTAAAATTCGATAAACTTATCGGCAGTCGGGTCGTTTTTTTCTTCCGCCAAGAAAGGCAGTAAATAAGCGATTTTATATTTTGTTTTTAGTGTCAGATTTGGTTTCGCGGGAGACGTGGCATTCGGTTTAGATTGGGTTAAAATAGCAGGTGTTGCAGTATTTGAATTGTTTGATGGGAATGGTACTTTCAAAACAACTCCGATTGGCAGCTCATCTGCACTTTCCGGATTTAATCGTTTCAGTTCATTTACACTCACATTGTACTTTCTACCGATAGAAGAAAGTGTCTCACCGGAAACTACTTGATGCGTGATATAGGTATTGTCAGCACCAATATGTAAAGTTTGTCGAGTGTCTTCGTTTCCGGTGCGGGATGTCGCAGGTTTGTTATTCGTTGCCTTGGTTTTGGTAGTAGGAGGAGTTGTTTTTTTTACGACCGGAATACGAAGTACGTCTCCGGGCTGAATACCGCGATTTTGGATTTGTGGATTTGATTTGATGATAGCATCCTGGGTTACGTTGTATTTTCTACTAATGGCAAACATGGTTTGGCGACGTTGTACCGTATGCAGCACAAATTCTACATTTTCTGCCAGCACAACAGAATTGGAAGAGATTTTCTCATCTTTTTTCGGAATTAAGATTTCTGTCCCGGACTTTAGACCATCGTGAATTTGCGGATTTACATTATTAATATCAGCTTGGGTAACGCCGAATCGACGGCTGATTGCGTATAATCCTTCGCCGGCTTCAACCGTGTATATATAATACTCGATACCGTCTATGGTTTTTATCGGATAATTGGGTTGCTGCGCGTCAACGAATTGGGTAGTGCAGAAAAAAATAAACAACAGTAGCCGGAGAAACTTATTCTTCATAATCTGATATTTTTCATATTTCAGGAACAATAATAGTGCAAATGTACTAAAAATTATAGATTGACCGGATATCAACAACAATAAATAAGCCATTTTTTTGTTTATGAAATTGTAATGATTACTATTCGAAGCATGTTTACGAAAGCAATGAAAAGAATTCTCATTTATGCGATTTTAAGTTTAATAACGTTAGGCACTTCTGCTCAATTGTTCATACAGGGTGCGCATTCTCAACTACCCTATGATGAGGACGGAAAAGTTATTTTATTTTCAAAAATTGATAATTCCTGCGAGATTCATTTTAAATCAATCTCCCCCCATGTCAATGTTCGTTGGTTTACTTTTGGGGATGGGATAAAAAAAGAGTTGACCGATTTCTCGAAGCTATCCGATACAGAAACGTACATCGATCCCAAAAATAATGCGGGATACATTGTTAGCGTCGATGGAAACGAAACTTTTTTTTGGGTTTTTGATTTACGTAAAGAAAGCAATTTACTTAACCTTATATGCCAAAATCCTTCCGGAAAACAATTCCCTTTGGATGAAATAAAAGAGAAGAAGCATAATATCTCCAATCAGTCCAATCTTCCGAGTTCAATAAAACAAGATTTTTACGAAGAACCGGTAATGGAAGAAATTGGTTGTAAGATTTCTACCACAACACTTGCCCGAGATTCGACAAACGAGAATCAACGTCCGTCAAATACGACGTTAGAAGGTTCAGCACCTTTGCGTATCGATTTTTACAGCAATCCTACCGGAAATGTACAAAATTATCTGTGGCAGATTTATAAAGACGGCTCTTTGATTATAACTCGTAACGAACAAGATCACCAATACACTTTTACAGAGACAGGAAAATACAAAATACGACTCCGGGTAAGCAACGCACAAAAAACGGCTTCTGACTCATTGGATATATCGGTTTCTGAATCTAATATTTCTGTACCTAAGGTTTTCACGCCGAATGGCGACGGGAACAACGACGAGTTTCGTGTAGCTTACACTTCGATAGTCGAATTCAACGCTACGGTTGTAAATCGTTGGGGTAGATCCGTGTACAAATGGTCAAATCCACAAACGGGTTGGGATGGAACAATTGGTGGCAAACCGGCTCCGACCGGCACTTATTTTTACATAATTCGTGCGAAGGGGTCTGACGGAAGAAATTATCAACTAAAGGGGCATATCAATTTGCTACGATGATGATGTGTTTGGTACACGCTTTTGGTCGATACTACTGAAGCGTAATGTTGAAAATTAACAAAAAAATAAAAGTCAAGAGAACTTGACTTTTACGAAGATTAAATAAACAAAAAGGCTCGGGAGCCGTCGTCATTTTTTTATTGTACTTGAAATCAGAATTTATAGGACAATCCGACAGACAAATAGCCGAGCGATGTATAACCTATTTCGGCAAAAGCTCCCAGAGAGGGCGTGAAATAATATCTTCCGCCCAGATAGCCTCCATACATGACACTGCCGTAGTTTGTCTTAGCCCAGCTATAATTAGCGGGATAGTTTGCAGATGCAACCAAATATCCCAATACGGCGCCTCCGTAGGCATCAATGTTGTCGGTTACATAGAAGTGGTAAGCTCCTTTTGCTCCGACGGGAATATACATTATCGATACATTACCTCCAAATGACGGTATGCTGTGAGAGGCAAAACCAACTGTTCCGCCCACACTTATTTTTTCGGTTATGCCGACTTCATATCCTACATTTATGGGCAATCCTATACCGGAGCCTAATCCTATGCCTATTTGACCTATTTTATCGCCTTTTTCATAAGCCACTTGAGAAATAGCAACTTGTGTTGTAAATAAAAGAAATACTGTTAGAAAGAAAAATTGTTGTTTCATTTTGTTTGCTTTTAATTGTTATTGATGTTTGCTATATAACTTGTTCCAATTGGATTGAATTTATTTCACTTCTGCATATTCACTTACAACCACTTGATTAATCATAAAATAATCCTTATTTTCTACCGTTTGTTTCCTTATTCTGTATGTTGTTACTTGTATTAGCGCATATTCTGATGCTTTAAGTTTGGATAACTCCGACGCGGTAAAGGATACGCTGTTGTTTGTTTGTGGAGCTTTTGTTTTGGTAACATAATTGTTTTCTGATGCAATGATGTAAATAATACTGTCGCCCATGCTGCTTCCCGAAATGCTGAAAGTATAACCTTCGGATTTTGTGATGGTTTTTTCGGAGGTAATGACGGGCTTGTTCGGGAATTGATAATATGAGCTTTTGCCGAAATTAAGGTTTGGCACCTCCCAAAAAGGGGTGCTTCCGTCGAACACGATACCCTGTGGATCGGTCAAACCGGGTGTACTGACGTATGAATTGTTTGATTGTTTTTTTAAGGGGTATTGTTGTGAATTGATGGATAAGCTAACTTCTCCCACATCGTTATATGTCCCGTTCTTTAAGTCGCCAAAAACAGCCACGGCGGTACCTACTTCTATATCCAAATCGATATCCCCCATGCCCGGAATCCCGCCGGTTGCCGATGGAGCTTTTACGTATGATTTTGTTGCAACCATCACTCCCGCGCCATCTAAGTTTGAAAAAGTCTTGATGGGATCGATCGTTTCGGTTTTTTTATCGGCATCCGGGTCGTTGGTTTCACAGCTTACAAGGATTGCGGCAGCTACCAAGACTGTCAGCATAAAGTAAAGATTTTTTTTCATGAGTTTGTTGTTAATATAATTATTGATTTTACCGTGGGTATTGCTTGGTTTGTAGGGCAAAACGCATGTTGCAAAAGTCCAAAAGAAATGATAAGCGTACAATACGTAGAATGTCGTATTTTTCGGCGAATGCAACGTAATCGGGACAATGGTATAATGTGTGTGTGTGTGTGTGTGGATTGAGGCTGTCTTGTTCATGCATTATCTTGTCATAAGGGTATGAAGAAAATGTCTCAACTTCCGGTTTGTAGAAGTTGAGACATTAAAAAAAATCGGTAGAGATTAACTGTATCCTGTTTTTCTATTTATTTCGTACTCATGTCAGAGCGTGGCTTGTGTGTCTTGCCAATGTGCTTACAAATAGGGCGGGCTTTTCTTGTTATTATCTAACTACTTTTCCTAATGCTTCTAATAGCTGTGGATTATCTTCTAATCCAATCCGTGCGACTGCGTAGAACTCGCTCATCCAATCATCCATCTTTGCAAAGGCTGCGTCTTTGGCTTTTGTTGCGTCTTGTGATTCTCCTTTTTCTCTTAAATAATCTGCTCTTGCTGCTTCGAGTTGAGTTATCGAGGTGCCGGCGGCGGTTAAATCGTCGGTTGTAATCTTTAATCTTGCCAGTTTGCTTTGTAAATCAGCATCGGTTGATGCTATGCTGTAAAATTTCTTAGTTGTCTCCAATCATTTTACATATGCTTTTGGTAAACTACCTGAAACGGCTAACTTATCCAGTATAAGCGCATCGTTTCTGAATACTACTTTTGCTTTTTTACGGTGTAGTGAATATGTTTCTTCAAGTTGTGCCTTTAAATCCGAGAATTTGCCGTATGCTTCTGAGGTCTCATCGTCTTCGGTCTTGTTTGCATCATAGGCTTGTCTTGTTTCTGCTAATAAGGCTTTTCCCTATCCAATGGTTTCGGTGTTGTATCCGAGTGCTGCCATGATTGTAGCGATTTCTGACTGGTTTTCAACGTTGTCTAATGAAACTCTGTACTGTTCTAGGGTTTCGGCTTCGGTTAATGTTCGATTTGTTGGCATAAAAAAATATATTTTAAGTTAATATTAACCCGACACTAATATAACGTGATATTATTCTACACAAATAGCTGTTTATGAATACTTTGACACGCAAAAAATGTCGTTATTAACCCGCCTGGTTAATAATTTGAATTATTTCGAACTCCTTACGGCTTCTCGTCTATTCCTTATGGCTTATGGCTTCTCGTGTGTTCCTTATGGCTCCTTGAGCGTACTTTATGGATTTCCTTGTATTCCTTATTGCCGTTTTCCTATTCCTTGCGGATTTATCTGCCTATTCAAAGATTTCCACATATACTTCGTCTCTCTCCACAGGTGGATGGGCAAATTCATCTAAAATTATTAAGGTACTACATTTAATCAACTAAACAGCTAGTTTCTTTCACTTGCCCCTAACGGCAGTCCGTCTAAAAACTTGCTCTTTGCTGTAAAGATAGTAAATATTGTTTCACACCAATCATTTTAAGCCGCTATGTGGAAAGGGGAAAAATCGGCGATGTGAAATGGCAAATTTCGAGGGGAGAAATATTAGGGAAAAAATGAAAATAATTGGAAGTGGTTTTTTAGACCGTTTGACCGGTAAATTGTATGAGTAATGCCAGATTGCGGGGTAGTTTCGTGTCAAGCCGCTGCGTAGTTTGAGCGGGATGCAGAACTTGATATTTAGCACTTTCCTTGCCATTACTTATACAAAATGTGTGTGTACCCAGTGGTTAAAATTCATTTAATTCATAGTTTGTGCTTCTTCCACCTGATTCTTCTTGTTTCAATATTCCTTTATCAATTAAATCTTTAATATCTCTTAATGCTGTATCAGAAGAGCTTTTTGTGATTTTTGCCCATTTTGAAGATTTTAATTTGCCTTCAAAACCATCAAATAACTTATTAATCATTAATCTTTGACGCGCATTTAAAGCCGTCTCTTTATGCTTATCCCAGAATTCGGTTTTATGAAGCACTTTTTGAATTGAATCTGTTGAACTTTGTAATGCTCTGTAAAGGCAATTCAAATACCAAACTAACCATTCAGTGATTTCTCCATCACTAAATTGAGTTTTTTTTAGTATTTCATAATATACCTTTCTATCGTTCAGTATTTGATTGGATAAACTATAAAATCTTTGTGAACTTTCATCTGAACGAGCAAGCAGTAAGTCTGAAATAGCTCTTGCTATGCGCCCATTACCATCATCAAAAGGATGTATGATAATAAACCAAAAGTGGGCAATTGCTGATTTAATTACTAAATCTAATTTATTTTCATTCTCAAACCACTCAAGGAATCTATCCATTTCAAATTTTACTTCAGATGGAGGTGGTGCTTGATAATGGATTTTCTCTTTACCCATTGCACCTGAAACAACTTGCATTTCGCCACTACGATAACAAGCAACATCTATTTTAAACATTCCGCTTCTACCTGTTGGAAAAAGTGCGGCGTGCCAACCAAATAATCTTTCATCATCTAAGTTGTTGAGATAATTTTGGGTAGCGTCAAGCATCATTTCAACAACACCTTCAACATCTCTATCGGAATAAACCATACCTGCATAATCTATTCCTAATTTTCGAGCAATTGACGAGCGAACTTGCTGATAATTTAAAATTTCTCCTTCAATCTCAGATGATTTTAATACGTCAAGAGTCAAAGTAGAAAGCATCGTTTCTTCTTTTATAGAAAATCCAAGTGTACTCATTTGTCCGAAAAGTTTTCCTTGTAAATGTCGAACTTTTCCTAAAAGTCCTTGAATTTCTTTTTCATCCCAAGTGAAATTGGGCCAATTGCTGTATTGATAGATGTATTTTGCCATATCAAATTAAATTTGCGACAAATATAATAATTTTTCCCTGCATATTTAAGGAGATTAACGCCTTTATTCTCCGCATCCGTTCCATTGGTTCTAACAGTAAATTGTATGAGTAGTGGCAGATTTCGGGGTAGTTTCCTGTCAAGCCGCTGCGTAGTTTGAGCGGGATGCAGAACTTATACAATTAGCTTAAAGCCGCTATTGCATATAGCTGACGTTGAGTGTATGTGCTTTTCTTGTTTATCTTTTCAAAAGTAATCATTTTTTTTAGAACAATATCGAGATGTTACTTATAGTCTTTGGCTTATAGTCAACAAAATGTAATCTTTGCAGTATGAATGCAAAATCTAAAATCGGGTTAAGAATAAAAGAGTTAAGAGAGATAAAAAAAATGTCTCAAAAAGACTTGGCTTATACTGCCGATTTAGACAGAAGTTATATTGCAAGTGTTGAAAATGGTCAACGAAATATTTCGATTGTAAATATTGAAAAGGTCTCAAACGCACTTGGATTTTCCTTAAAAGAATTTTTTAATAATGACAAATTTGATAACAATTCAACAAGCTGTCGATAATTTTAAAGAATTAATTGAATCTTCAATTCTTGAAGGAGGTATGAAAGCTAAAGAAGCTATGATACGTTCATCAAGACCTATAAACAATATTCACGAAGCTGTATAATCAGATTTAATATAACTCAGAAATCCACTTTCTATGAAGGTGGATTTCTGAGTTATATTAAATTCTTTTGTTGATTATAAGCAACAAAAATAATAATAATAATAAATTTTTAGTCTGCAAGTTATTTTTTGATGAATTTTCTTAAATTTTTTAGAAATGTTTTACTGCTGATATGATGAGCTCTCTTTTTTTACATTGACCCTAACTCGTTAATATCTACCTATCGATTAGCCCTTTTTTTAGAGAATATTAGTCGGGAATATAGTTCTAACAGTAACAGGTTGATGATGTCGCTATTTTTGAGATACAGATGCTACTTCCAAAAGTCGTAAACACAAAACATTTGTTATCAACTGATTATCAATCAATAACTAAATTAAAACAGTACGCAACAAAACAGATAGATAGATAGATAGATACCTTAACCACTATCGGAGCTGAAAGCCACTAATGTTTTATCTCCTGCACATCTTCTTTTACATGTTTGTATCGAAACAGTATCCAGAATAAAATGGCAATAACGAGGGCATAAGCCGCGAAAATAAACCAAACCGCCTGCCAATTCCCGATAAGTAGCGATTTTGTGCCCCCTTCTACAGCTACATCTGTCCATTGACAGTATCGATTCACAACAGCTTGTGCGCCTAATGTCCCTATTGTAGCACCAATGCCATTCGTCATCAGCATAAATAAACCTTGTGCGCTCGAACGAATCGAATGATCGGTTTCTTTGTTGACATATAACGAACCGGATACATTGAAGAAGTCAAAGGCAACACCATATACCAACATCGATAAAACGAGTAACCACACGCCACTACCCGGATCGCCGAGTCCAAAAAATCCGAATCGTATTACCCAGGCAAACATCGCAATAAGCATCACGGTTTTTATACCAAAACGTCGTAAAAAGAACGGGATGAGTAGGATACATAAAGTTTCCGAAATTTGTGAAAGTGAAATCAGTATGTTGGAATGCTGTACACCGAATGTATTCGCGTATTCATTAACTGCTTCAAAACTAGAAATAAAAGGATTGGCAAAACCGTTTGTTATTTGTAGCGAAACGCCCAGAAACATGGAGAAAATGAAGAAAATTGCCATTTTTTTATCTTTGAAAAGCCGGAACGCGTTAAGTCCGGCAGCTTCTACAAACGATTTCTTTTCCACAGATTTGTTTACCGGGCAATTAGGAAGCGTGAATGCGTAAACAGCTAATACAAGTCCGATAATACCGCTGAACACGAATTGAATCGGCGTAGTTTGAAACCCCAATAAATCGACCGTCCACATGGAAATAATAAAACCGATAGTTCCGAACACGCGAATTGGTGGAAAAGCTTTTACCGTATCCAAACCATTCTGCTCCAGAACGTTGTATGCTACGGAGTTGGAAAGCGCCAGCGTCGGCATGTAAAATGCAACACTTAACGTATAGAATGAAAACAAAGTCGTAAAATCGACCGTATTCCCGGCGTTGATTCCGTACCAGCCGGCTGTAATCATAAAAATTCCGGCTAATGCGTGACAAATACCAAGCAATTTTTGCGCAGGCACCCATCTGTCTGCAATAATACCCACCAAGGCGGGCATAAAAATAGAGACAATTCCTTGAACGGAATAAAAAATTCCGATGTGTGCTCCCAATCCTGCCGGACCGAGGTAGCGCGACATAGATGTAAGGTACGCTCCCCAAATCGCAAATTGGAGAAAATTCATGATAATCAGTCGAAGTTTCGTATTCATGGGATTGATTTGTTGTTTTACAAGTAACAAAATAAGTACATATCGTAGAATTTAATTGGGACAAGGGTTTTTTAGTTCCGGTTCATCTTTTTCTTAAGTCAATCTCATCCCTGATTAAGGCTGCGATTTCATAATTTTCTTCGTCTATAGCCTTAGTCAACAAGCTAGTAAGTTTAGTTAGCGAAAGGTATCTTACTTTCTCGATGGTTAATTCTTTGATTACAATATCTTTTTCGGAAAAAGATTGTTTAGCATCGGCGATTTCATCATCATTGATTACGGTCCCTACAATATCAAGAATATCGGAATTAATGAAAATAGGCGCGTTACATCGTACAGCCAAAGCAACAGCGTCAGAAGTTCTGGCATCAATCACGATTGGTTTATCGTTTTGGGCTAGATATATTTCGGCGTAAAAAATATCATTGACCATTTCGTATATAAGCACTTTTACCATACGGGCATTCAATTCCCGAATAATAATATTCATCAAATCGTGCGAAAGTGGTCTGGGAGATTTGGTGTTATTTAATTTCAGGGCAATAGATTGGGCTTCCGCTTCACCTATCAATACTGAAAATCGTCTTTTTAATCCTTCATCTTCACTCAGAATCAACGAATAAGTGCCACCCATTGACTGGTTGAATATCATTCCGGCTATATGAATTTTTATCTCTTTCTGCATGTATTTTTTTTTGCAACAAGATACAAATGTACTCATTTTTTAATAAATATCCGTGAAAAAATAAAATGTTTTAAGAGATGTTGTTGCGTCATTTCAACAAGTATTCTGCTCCATCATGTCATGGAACCTCTACGAATTGGAACAATTATAATCAATACCTTAAATATAAATTTATGTACTAAGCAATCAAACAGATGTACAAATATAAAACAACCGGAAATAGAGGTCAATTAGAAGAACAAATAAGCGCTGCAAAACTTTCAGCATCCGGGTAATCCGGCTGAAATACTAAGAAAAGTTATTGATTTTGAGCCATTCAGGCATACTTTGAGAGAAGTTCTTAATACAGAAAAAAAGCGCAATGCAGGGACGAGGGGAGAACATGTGTTTATGTCATGATTGGACACAGATCAACCATGCTCAAACAAGTTTGGCTTGTGTTCGCTTTACACAATATTTGGATTTATCGAACAGCACATGAACGGCTTATTTGGAAGTCAGTAAACCTTGTTGTAAAAGCAACAAGCATAATCGGATTGATAAATGTAACCTATAACTTGTTTCGTTGTGAACAAGTGATTCGCTCAAACATTTTACGTTGCAAATAGCTGATAAATTAATGAGATGGATTGTAGAATCAGAAAAAAAACATACCTTTGATTTTTTTAAGAAAATAGGTAAACGGGGTTTGCATTTTTTTTACCAAACTTCAAAAAAATGAATTTTTAGACTCCGCGTCAAGATAATTGATGTCTTGCGTTCAACCTGTAAATGCTACTTTTTTACATCCCTGTACATTTTTGATTTATCGTGATACATTATTTGCGATTTACGCAAGTATATTTTGTCATGTTATGAACATTCTAACAAAAGAAAAATATGAAGAAACGACTACTATTCCTATCTCTCTGTCTTCCTTTCTTTAGCTTACTCCATTCACAAAAACTGACAGGTACAATTATCGGCGATTTTAACGCGTTTGACTATTCTCCTTATGCTTGCTCGAGTACCGTCAACACCCCCACGAATGTCTTCGATGGTAATCTTCAAAACACGTATGCGGCTTGTGATAGAAATAACGGTTGGATCGGACTTGATTTGGGTGAACCCCATGTTATTACAGAAGTGGCTTTTTGCCCGCGTCCCGGACATCCCAGCCGTGTAGAGCTTGGAATTTTTGAGGGGGCGAACAATCCAGATTTCGGGGACGCACTCCCCTTATACGTCATTACGGATGTTCCAACGGAAAATGTCTTGACAAAAAAACCAGTTAGCAACTCAAGGGCTTTCAGATACGTGAGGTATAAAGGACCGGTTGACACACGGTGTAACATTGCCGAAGTGGAATTTTATGGGACAAAATCTGTCGGAGATGACAGCAAATTGTATCAACTAACCAATCTCCCGACCGTAATTATCCACACCCGAAATGAAGAAGACATTACCAGCAAAGAAGTTTATTTAAAAGGAATCTTTACGGTTGTTTCGGAGAATGGAACTGAGATTTTTAGCGACAGTACAGAAATTAGAGGGCGAGGAAATGCTTCGTGGAGTTTTCCCAAAAAACCATATCGGATAAAGTTGTTTAATAAAACCAGTTTACTCGGCATGCCTGCTAAAGAAAAAAGCTGGACATTGATAAATAATTATGGCGATAAGACTTTGATGAGAAATCTGCTCGCGTTTGATTTGAGCAATAAACTGGGGCTCGAATACACGCCTGCCGGCAAAGCGGTTGACGTGATCTTAAACGGTCAATACAAAGGGACATATCAACTTTGTGATCAAATTGAAGTCGCGAAACAACGCGTTGATATTGAAAAAATGGCTGAAACAACCGTTTCCCTGCCCGATTTATCGGGTGGTTATTTTCTCGAAATCGACGCGTATGCCTACTCCGAAATATCTTGGTTTGAATCGGCGCGCAACCGGATTCCTGTTACCATCAAATATCCGAAAGACGACGATATAAACAGCATCCAACGGAATTATATCATCCAATTTTTCAACAATATGGAAAATACACTATATACAGCAAACTACAGAGACCCTGTATCCGGATATCGAAAATACATCGATATGGAATCTTTTCTTCGCTTATTTTTAGTAGGCGAAATAAGCGGGAACACAGACACATTCTGGAGTACCTATATGTATAAGCATCGGGATAATAATACGTTTTTTTTCGGTCCGGTTTGGGATTTTGACATTGCCTACGAAAACGACAATCGAACGTACCCGATCAACTCTCTTTCCGACTGGATTTATCGCACCAAAGGAAGTGCCGCGACCGGTGCCAGAGATTTTGTAAACCGAATTTTTTCAGATCCACAAACAACACAAGATTTAAAGAGAATTTATTCCCATTACAGAGACAATAAAATCATTACACAGCAGACCTTAAACAATGTTGCCGATTCGCTTAGCGCGGAATTAAACGAATCGCAAAAGCTCAACTTCAAACGCTGGAATATTTTGAATACGTATGTGCATCAAAATCCGCAAATATACGGTAGCTACTATGGCGAAGTAGAAAGTGTTAAAAGCTATATCCGAGAACGGATCGAGTGGATTGACAATAAAATAGGATATACACCCAGTGCTGTAAACACTCCTTCAAGTCCCCCCATCATTTGCCGGTCAAAAAATCAGGAAATAATTTTGTCCGAAATTTTGCCCAATGCGAAAATAACTATTTATAATGTAGCCGGCAATAGGGTTTACCGGCAAATATCGACGACCAACCAACTGATAATCCCGATAGAAAAAGGTATTTACATTGTAAATGTGGTTGAAGAAAGTAGCCTGAACAGCTCGTTTAAAGTAATCGTAAACTGATCCTTTGAAGTTAATCAATACTTTTTTATGTCCTGTTTTTTTGAAATTAAGACACTTTGTTACTATCCCTTTTAAACCATTTCGCGCTTAAAAGGTCAAATGAATATCATTATTTATTCACTTAACCATTTGAAAGCATATGAAAAAAATTGGATTATTAGTATTGGCATCAATTTTCGCGCTAAATATCTGTACAATAGCGCAAAATGCGAATAGAGGACAAAGAAAAGCCCGTACAGAGGCTCCACGCGGAATGAACATAACTCCTGAACAGCGCGCTGAACGCATGGCTAAGGACTTGAACCTAACAGAAGGTGAAAAAACGAAATTAGTTGATTTCTATAAGCAAAAGGACGAAGAAAGGACTAAAAAACGTGCTGAATATCAGAAAAATAATGAATCAGACCGTGAAAAGTTTAGAGAAGAAATGCAAAAAGATCGTAAGCAGCATGAAGCAGAACTTGAACAAATCATCGGAAAAGAGAAAATGGCTGAATACGTGAAACTTCGTGATGAACGTATGCAGAAATCAAAGGAATACAGAGACGATAGAGGAAATAGAGGAAAACAAAATTCCAACAGACGTTAGAAACAGCACATTTTTCGCTCGGACAAAACGGTTTTAATCTCGACGATTAAAATCGTTTTGTTATTTCATGTCAACCGTTCGTCTTTGTCTTGTTGCAAACAATACACAACTATCGTCGCGTATCGTCGGAAGTTACGAAAATAACGAAAGAAAAAAATACACATAAATTTGCAACATCGTGAAATTGTACGTAAATTTGCATACCATAAAATATGCGGAAATAGCTCAGTTGGTAGAGCACGACCTTGCCAAGGTCGGGGTCGCGGGTTCGAGTCCCGTTTTCCGCTCAAAATGAAACCTTTCAGGGTTTCAAGTTAGCATCAAAAACATGCTTTCAATTGAATTAAAACACTGTAGAACGATGGTTTTACGGTGTTTTTTTGTTTTGTAGTGAATGCTATTGACGGCTTTTTAGTAAGCGTTAGCAGTCAATATCCGTTCATTCATTGCTACAATAACTGCTACAATTCAAAAGCCTTCAAAAAAATGTAGCAAAAGAGTGATAATGAAGCCCTGAATAAAGACCTCTATTCAACTTATAATTAAATGTTTAACCCCATCTTTGTAGAGTAAAAACAAAGATAAAAAACAACAATATTATGAGTAAACAATTTAAGGTTTCTTACTACATTAGAAACAACTACAAGAACAAAGAAGGTAAGTCACCTCTGATGGCAAGAATTTATTTGGGTAAAGAATATTTTGTTTTGAGTACCGGAATAAATGTCAATGTATCTTTGTGGAATGCTAAAACCAGCCACTTGAAAGGTCGGACACAGGAAGCGGTAGAAAGCAATCTGCAGATAGACCAATTTACCAGCCAACTACATTCGCTTTTCAATCAACTTTATTTTGCCGATAACGAATTGAGTATGGAGAAATACAAGGCTGTGCTACAAGGGAAAAATGAGGGTGAAATTACCACCCTATTACAAACAGCAGAAAAATACAACGAAAATTTCAAAGCACAAGTAGGTATTACACGAAAAAAATCCACTTATGGAAAATATGAAACCACCACTAAACGACTAAAAGAATTTATTCAGCATAAATATGGTCGTGATGATATTCGTCTAAATGAGCTGAATTATGAGTTTGTTAACGGATTTGATTTGTTCCTGAAAACTACTCGTGAATGCAAGCCGAACACCGTTGCCCGTACAATGCGCCGCTTCAAAACCATCGTGATTTTTGCCCGAAATTCCGGCTACCTGCACTTCGATCCGTTTGCCAACTTCAAAATCAGGATGGAACGAGAAGACCGGGGGTATTTGACGGACGAAGAACTCAAAAAAATACTCAACAAAAAACTTCCTTCGGAAAGACTGGAACGTGTGCGGGATATTTTCATCTTTTCTTGTTTTACAGGATTGGCTTATATCGACGTAAAACAATTGACAATACATAACATCGTTCAAGAAAACGGAAGCTTTTGGATCAATACCAAGCGTGAAAAAACCGATGTGAGAAGCAATATTGTCTTATTGGATATACCGATGCAGTTGATAAAGAAATACGAGCCACTGCGTGTAGATGAACATTTATTTCCCGTTCCAAGTAATCAAAAAGTAAACGATTATTTAAAGGAAATTGCCGATTTATGTGGAATTGACAAGAATTTAACATTTCACATTGCGCGCCATAGTTTCGCAACCACAGTTACGCTCTCCAAGGGCGTTCCTATTGAAACAGTTTCTCGAATGCTGGGCCATACGAACATAAAAACAACGCAAATCTACGCCCGCGTTACCACAAATAAAATTCAAAATGATATGAATATATTGGCGGGAAAACTCAACAAACTAAATTATAAGCCAACATCTTTGTAAAATAATTTTGATATGTAAAATATCCTCCCTTCCGCCCCTTCTTTCAGAAAAGGCGGAAGGGAAATTTCATTTGGAAAATGACGAAAGAGTGTAGAAAAGAAAAATATATCAACTTATAGAATAAGGCATTTCTCTTTTCCGCACACTTTCTATCCGACAAATAATGGTTTTTCTTTTCGTCTGTGGCACACCGTCCGCTTTATTTGAAGCCGTTCAATCACTCCGTTTCATTCAGGTTCAAAAAATCAGCCGGCAAGCCTCGCCGAAATCTACCACAAAGGGACGAAAAAAAGCGTCCGCTTAAAACGGCAAACAAGTTTGAAGTTTTCTGCTCCCGCTCATTTTCTATTCATCACAAATTTGTTTTTCTTCCCTTTCGGCACATCCTGCGGATAAGCCGAAAGGGAAGTTTTTCATTGGATAACGACGAAAAAAAGCAGTCAAAAATCAGCCCGGACAGCGTAGCCTGTGCCGACCAAATTTCCTCCTGCCCTTTTTCTAACTCGATACAATCCAAACTTTTATCTTAAAAATCTTCAACAAACAACTTTCTCTACATTTTCTCACTCCTCACGTTATTTCCTGTCTGTAATTTCTTCCCGTTTTACCAATCGTACAGAGCCGGGCATTGCAGTTGATTTTGTGTCGAGTGCAAAGGTATTTCCGTGTGCCTAACGGCGTTGTAAGGTCTAGCCATCGCGGGTTTTTGAAAAAATCTCCACACCTGCGGGTAGTATTTTCCCAAAAAACCTTGCACCGCCTCCACACGACCTTTTCACCGCCCTCGAAACAAAATCAACATACTCCGGCTCTTTGGACGCAACAAAAAAAAATGTCAGAAATTATGAAAACAGAAAATAAAAATAACGAATTGGTTTTGGGAAACAAAGATAACACCTCCTCTCATTACCGCATCAAATGGGATAAAAACCCTGTCCAAATTGGCGAAATCGTAAAACAATGTGTAGAACAATTAAAAATGAAACGCTATGAGTACCAATAATTTTGCTTTTGAAAACCGTTGTATCGTGGTGGACAACGACGACTATGAGTTTGGAAACGTGCCGGAACACAAAGAATACGTGAAAGGCAGTAACCGAAATTATCCGAGTTATTATTTGGATGAGTACCGCAACCGCTTTTACACGCTTGATATTGTTATGACATCGGCTTATTATTCCGGTGCTTGCATTGATTACACGCCGGATGAAAGCTATTTAGACGACATTTATGAATGCAGGAATATCGTTTCAAACGGTGATGCTGACGATATTTTCGATGATATTTATGACGACTTCAAAGCCTACAAACCAAAAAAACGTGACTTGCGAAAACTCGTGAAAGATGCTTACAATGCCGAATGTGGAAATTACAAACCTTTTGAAGTACTTTTTGAGTTTTTGTTTGCTTTGGAAAAAGTAGAAGCCGACAAAATTCTCGACCAAATCAAAGACGATTACGGCTACACGGAAGTCCGCAAGATAGCCAATTTCTGTAACGGCGAAGCTTTGTACGAAACCATTCAAAATCCGAAAGCAGTATGAGAAGCCCCCTAAATCCCCCGAAAGGGGACTTTGCGGAGTGCGACAATTCAAACTTATACAAATTATAATCACCCTACCAAAAGCCTCCCCTTGGGGAGGTTGGATGGGCTAAAATCAACTCAAAATGGACACTAAAACAAGAAATACAGTGAAAGTAAAAATACAACTAATGGCAGTTGTGAAAGGCAATAAGCCGAGCGAACAGACCGAACATCTGATATGCCAAATCGGACACAGACACGCTTTTGTGGTCGCCTATCTGAAAGGAAACGGGTATGTTAAAATTTTCTCCTTACACAATTTTATCGAGTGGAAATTCAACGACAGACCTATCCGAAGTATCGACATCACGCAGGACGAATACGACAGCGACACCGCTTTTGAACGAGTTTTGGAGCGAAATTTTATCTCACTTTCAAACCGATAACCCGATGAAAACAATCCCTTTACGGCTGATAATCGGCTTAATTTTGATAATCGGAACGGTTTACGCCGTTTCGGTTATCGCCACGCCGGAAACGATAACGCTTGTGATGATTTTTGTGGCTTTTACCGTACTGAAATTCATCATCCGCACAACGCTTAACATCGTTTTTAAGGTGCTGAAATGGGCAGTTATTCTTGCCGTAATCGGATTGCTTTTGGCATCATTTTTTTAATAAAAACTTCACTATAAAAACGATAAAAAAATATGAAAGCAACATCAACAATAACAGATTTTGTATTGGTAAAAGCCTACACCAACAGCGATTGGGACGAGTGCCAATTTGCCCTAATCCATTGCACCACAGAGTGGAGAGAACGAATGAAACAGCGTTTGCAGTCCGTTCAACCTTTTGCGGAAGATTACAATTTTTGCTCACTCAATTATTACGACACAGCAGTGGATTTTTATCGCACCGATGAAAACGAGCAACCCGACATTCACGCACTTTTGGACGAGAAAGATTGGACGTTTGTGGAGTTGGACGAAGACGAACAAGACAAACTTTCACTTCCCGAAAGCACTTTGGACACCTACCGTTTGCGCCTTTACAGAGGTGGTACGGCTATCTACACCGCTTACGGAAAACATTCCGGCGAAGAATTTTGCACGGCAGAGTTTTCCGTTTTGGACATTCTCAATCATCATCAGCAAGCAATCAAGATTATTCAACTTTATTAAAGAACAATTCCCTAAAAGCCTCCCCTTGGGGAGGTTTGGAGGGGCTAAAACAGACAGAAAAATGAAAACTACCGAACATTTCAAACGCACCATAGAAACCTACCTTGCGGAAAGAGCCTGCACGGACGAACTTTTTGCGGTATCGTTCAACAATCCCGAAAAAAATATGAACGACTGCATTACATTCATACTCAACTACGTAAAACAGAGCGGAATATGTGGATTTTGCGATGACGAAATTTACTCCCTTGCAACTCATTATTGGGATGAGCCGGCCTTAGAAATCGGCAAACCGATAGACTGTAATGTGATTGTAAATCACATGATTACCCTCACGTCCGAAGAAAAAGAACAGGCACGGCAGAACGCCTTGAAACGTGCCGAAAACGAGATTTACGAGCGTATGACCAAAGTGCGCAAACGCCCGACCACACCGACCGAAACCGCCATACAAAAAAGCCTTTTTTAAAGAAATGAAACCGAGAACGAAACTACAAAAGGAAGTCGCCGAACAAAGTAAGCGACTTGCCCCAATCACTCAAAAACAGCAGGATTGGGCATTCAGAAACTGCCTTAAACAGCAAGCCCGACGGCTGAAAAACGGCACGCTGACGTGTTTGGAGTGCGGACATTCGTGGAAAAGCGGACACGCCTTGTACGAAACGATTTGCGGATGTACGTGTCCGCATTGTGGCACGAAAGAGAAAGTAATCGACAGCCGAAAACAGTCGTTCAAGCAAGCCGAATATTACGGAATATACACCGTTTGCGGTGGTTTTCAAGTTTTGCGGTATTTCTTTTTGGAGAAAAACTGCCAAGTGGGCAATCCGGCGCAACTTTACTGCCGTGAAGTGGTGCAACATTGGATATCGCCGAGCGGAAAGTCCGTGATAATGGCACGTTCACGATGTATGAGCGTGCTGTATTACGATGTTTGGAATTGGTCGTCCGACCTCGAAATCCGCCAAGAACGGCAGGCGCATCTTGTTTCGCCCACAGCCGTTTATCCGCACAAACGCTTTATTCCCGAAGTGAAACGCAACGGTTTTCGTGGTGATTTTCACGGACTTTCGCCCCGAAACTTTTTCCGAAATATCTTGTCTGACAGCCGAATGGAAACTTTGCTGAAATCGGGACAGATTGATTTGTTGAGATATTTTTCCATCAAACGTTCGCAAAATTTGGATGATTATTGGGCAAGTATCCGCATTTGCATTCGCAACAAGTACACCGTTTCGGATGTGTCGATATGGTGCGATTATGTGGATTTATTGCAGTTTTTCGGCAAGGATTTATCGAACGCCAAATTTGTCTGCCCGGCGGATTTGAGAGCCGAACACGACCGCCTGATGCGCAAAAAACAGGCTTGGCAGAAACGGCAGGAAAAAGAGAAACAGCGGGAACAAATTTTGAAAAACGAAACGCAGTATCAAGAGCTGAAATCGAAGTTTTTGGGATTGGAATTTTCGGACGGACAGTTGCACGTGCGGGTTTTGCAGGATGTAAACGAGTTTTTCGAAGAAGGTAACATATTGAAACACTGTGTGTATGCCAACGCATATTTTCTAAAAACGGACACGCTTATTCTTTCGGCACAGATTAACGGCAAACGCATTGAGACCGTTGAAGTTTCATTAGCGACCTTTCAAGTGGTGCAAGCACGTGGCGTTTGCAACCAAAATACGGAATGGCACGACCAAATTATTTCACTCGTAAATCGGAATGCACATTTGATTAGAAAGCGGATGAGTGCGTAGCCCCTATCCCCCTTCGGGTACTTTCCCCATAAGGAGAAAGGAAATGGACTTTTTTATTTCATTTATTTCTGACTGTTTTCTTGAAGTCCTTGGAGCTGAAAAGTTTCGGGGACTTCTTTTTTTGACTAAAAAAGGCGGACAAAAAAGAAGCAAAAGAAATTTGCCGGGACGGAGTGGAATTTATTTTTCGATAAAAAGCATCACTACTGTATAAACATTTTATCATAATCACAATTACATTGGACGAAAAAAAATCATTAAACAATGCTTAAATAATTGGTAATTGAAAATCGGGGTTTGTCTTTAAAATCTTTAGCAAAATCAATCTATCATATGCTAAATATTCTTTTATTGCTTGTAATTCCCTAAACGCATCACGATGACACCTTCTAAATTTTTCTTTATAACAAAAAGGACACATTGCCCTTCTGTCAGGATTATAGTCATTTATTATCAAATCAAACATCTTAATAAGTTCAGCTAAATTTTTCGCCTTCAACCTGCTTTGATAAAATTCAAGTCTGCCTAAAATTCCGTGTGAATACTCACCATATAAATAATACCCTTCTCGTTTTCTGTATGTTTGATTTGCTAAATAGGGTATGGCATATTGTTTTATGTAGTCAGAAACATTCAAACCATTTTTACAAATGATTTTTTCGCTCATTGGCACATCTACACAACAAGAAAAATCATCTTCGTAAACATGCCAATCCGCGTTTTTCAGAAAGGCATTGTTTGTTTCGTACAGTTTTGGGAAAGAATAAGGATAGCTTTCACTACCCTTAATTTCCACTTCATAAGTATCCCATAATTTTCCTGTTCCGTCAATAATGTCCAACGAACCTTTTAAAAATCGTTCATTGTTCTCTTCAACAATACTCAACTTGTCAAAGAAATCGGGAACAAGTAATATGTCTTTTTCAAATTGCACATTTTTCATTATTCTGCATAAGGTTTTGTTGTAGGCGTGATAATAGTTCCAAGTCCTGCCGAAGCGTTTGCGGAATCGTCCTTATCTTCACCCAACGGAAACCTGTCACTTAAATGCTTACGCCAAAGTTCAGTTGCCTTTTTGAAATTCTTTTCTTGCAATGCTTTCGTGGCATCGTCAATGAACTTGGCAAGACAATCCATAAAATAATCCTTATGACCATAATTTGCCAACAAATTTTCACCTTTTGGAGTTGTTGGACGTTTACACTCAAACGAGATTTTGAGTTTTCGCTGAATTTCAAGTAGTGTTTCTTTCAAAGCTACATCATCACGGTCTTTACGATAAACTGCATTTTCCGCAAAAAGTATTGTAATGATTAAACCGCATGGCATTGACTTACTTGTGTTTACAAATTCACGATTGTCGCACCAACTTTTTCCATAACGCACCAACCTTCTTAGTTGAGGCTCTTTTTTTACCTTTTCTTCAAACCAATCTATAAATGCTTTTGGGTCGCTATCAATCCAACCTTTCTCCTTGTGAGCAAGTTGAGGTGTATCGCCTTTTTTGTAGTAAATAGGTTGGTCTATATTATGACCGTCAGCAAACAAAGTTCTGATACAAGTATTTTTATCAATAGGGTCTTTGTCCGTATGTCCTTTTACAGCATTATAAATCCAACTATGGTATGTAGTCGGAGTTGGTCTATCATTTGGCTCCTTATCGCCTTGAAAGTAAATACCATCATCTACATCATAATAAAGAGCCGTTATTTCTTCGTTCCCATCTTTTATTCTTCGTGGAATTGGGTTTATGATTGTGTCTATAGACATTGAACCTTGTCCGCTAAACTTTGGTTTTGTTTCATTAGGTTTATTTTCCTTAAACCACTTCCTAACCTTATTTCGCAATTCATTACGAGAGCCTATAAGGCTTTTTCTACGGGTGTCAGTCAATCTGATTTTACCATTGTATTCTTCAAAGTGTGTATTACAATTTGCCATAATTATCTTATTTTATATGTTTTTTGTGATTGAAAAAATTTTGCAATTTCAGGGTCTTTGCTTGCCAAAGTTCCCCTGTCGTTTCCTTTACCCCTTATTAGGTGCAGAGCCTTGTCGGTTGCAACATCAAGTTGAACCAAATGTTGTTGTTCGGCAGAAATTGCTTCGGAAGGAATCCGAATATATTCCACAGGCATAGAATTTAGGTTGTGAAATTGAGAGAGAACGTAATGCGAAAAATGGCTTTGCCCAATCAAAGATGTTTCAAACAAATCATTTCGCCATTGTATAAACGACCTGTTTCGTTTAAGTCCTGTTGGCTTTCCTGCAGTGTTGTTCAAACTACTTACAGAAAGTATTTGAATACTGTCATAAGGTTTTCCTTCGCCAACAAAATAAGTTAGGGCTTCAACCAACCCGAGTAAAGACGGATTGTTTGCCCACACACCACCGTCAATAAATTGCTTGTAATCATACAAATCAATTTCTGCCAAAGGCAAATAGGTAGGTGCTGCCGATGTCGTCAAAGCCACATCAACATATCTTGCTTTATTATCCCTGTCTAAATTGCCTTCCTTATGGTCATACTTAAAAATCCACGGACGAGCATCAGTAAATGAATAGGAAGGGATACAAAGCAGGTTGTTACTTTCCCCAATAGTCTTTTCGCCAAAAATTTCAGTAAGCACGTTTTTCAATGCTTCGTCTTTAAATTTTCCTTTCCATAAAGTTTGACGGAGCAAACCGACTAACTTATTTTGTTTCGGAAAAATATCCTTTCCGTGTTTGGTGTAGATTTTTGAAATTTCAGAAGCAGGGATTTTTTGTGATAGAGCCAAAGCTATCAAACCACCTGTTGAAGTTCCACAAATCATATCAAAGTAGTCGGAACAACTACCACCAAATTTACTTTCCAAATGTTCAAGAATGGTAGAGGAGTAAAGCCCCTTTATTCCGCCACCGTCTATTGATAAAATTTTAAACTTCATCTGCTATCCCTTAATATCTCGTGGGTCATTTCCAAAGCTGTCTTTTTCCCTAATTTTTCCTTCTTTGTTATGAATTACTAATTCTGATTGCTGATTTTTGGCAATCTCCCTTGCTATGTCAATAGCTTCCTTTTGTGTAGGTACAATTTTTGTGTTCCTTTCGTTGCCTGCGCCTTTTACCGCCCAACCTTTCTCGTGCGGCACTACATGTTGATTTTTCTTCATCGTTATACAATATTAAAAGTTATGGTTGCACCTATTTGCACCCGTCTGCAAATGTACAAATACTATTCCATTCAGTTACAAAATCAAATTTTTATGTAAATATGTCAACTATGTATTGTAAACTTTCAGTTTTTGATTGAATTCGGTAAAATTGTCAGTAAAATACAGTCTTGTCAACATAAAATTCTGTCATAGTTAGCAAAATAGTGTGAAAAGTGGTATTGTTTTTGTGTGTTTGTAAACTAAAAAGTATTATCTTTGCATTATAATTCAAAATAACAATGGAAATGAAAGAGATTTTTTCAGAACGCTTTAAGTCAGCCCGTTTGATGAAAGGTTTTTCATTGCAGGATTTGGCTGATGCCTTGGATAATCAATTATCTCGTCAAGCATTGCATCGTTACGAGAAAGGTGAAGTCATTCCTGATACCGAAAAAATCAACTTATTAAGTAAGGCTTTAAATGTAAATCCTGATTATTTTTTCAGAAGTACTAAAGTGGAGTTGGGTGAAGTAGGGTTTCGAAAATTGAGCAAAATGCCACAAAAAGAGGCTTCAATAATTAAAGAAATCACTAAGGAAAAACTATCACGGTATTTAGAGTTAGAAGAAATTTTGGGCTTACCAAATGAGTTTGAAGATCACTTAAAAGACTTTGAAATTGTAACTGAGTATAAACAGGTAAATAAAGCAGCAGAACTTTTAAGAGAAAAATGGGGGTTGGGTTATGGTCCTATTTTCAATATTGTTGAACTCTTGGAGGATAAAAATATTAAAGTTGTTGATTTAAGAGTTAATGATGATTTTGACGGCTTGCAAACTCGTGTAAACGACACTATTCCTGTTGTGGCATATAACGCTAACAAGATAAATAAGCCTGATAGAATACGTTTTACTTTGTTGCATGAATTGGCTCACTTACTTTTGAAGTTTGGCGATATTACCGAAAGACAAAAAGAAACTTTGTGTCATCAATTTGCAGGCGCAATGTTGTTACCTGAAAAAACTCTTAAAGCAGAGTTAGGCGAACACAGAAATAAACTTTCAATAAATGAGTTGGGCAATATCAAAAAACAATACGGTATTTCTATGCAAGCCGTAGTTATGAGAGCCAAAGACTGTGGCATTATCAACGACCACTATACTAAACAATTCTTTTTCTTAATAAAGCAGATGAATTGGAAAGTAGACGAACCTGTTGAATATAATGGAGCAGAAGAATCTAACCGCTTTGAGCAACTTTTATTCCGTGCATTAGTTGAAGACCAAATTTCAATGTCTAAAGCAGCTTCTTTGAACAATCAATCTTTGGCTGATTTCAGAAAGGAACACCAAATGGTATTTTAATTTCATAATATGTGTTAAGCTATGAAAGTAAAAATTGCCGTTACCGATGCTAATATTTTCATTGATTTGTATGATATAGGTTTGACAAAATCTTTTTTCAATTTTGAATTAGAGATACATACTACTTCTGCAGTTTTATACGAATTGTATTCGGAACAACAAGAAATACTTCAAGCCTATCAGTCCGTTGGCAGGCTTTTTATTCATAATTTACACGAACAAGACTTTGTTGAAATTTACTTTGAAAATTACCCAAAGTCTTTATCAGAAGCTGATAAATCTGTGTTACACGTCGCCAACAAAATTAACGCTTGCGTTTTAAGCAGTGATAAAACTCTTCGAAATTACGCCAAAAACAAAGAGATTGAGTATCACGGTATGTTTTGGATTTTTGATAAATTTGTTGAAACGGGAATTTTATCACCAAGAGACGCAATATCTAAATTAAATCAACTAATAGCTTCTAATTTTCTTTTTCGAAACAATCAAAAGTTAGTTGGAGAAGTAGAAAAAAGATTAAAAATCTGGTCCTCTCTAATTTGACAATGGGTTAATTTCATCCAAAAAGCCCCAGCACATCACGTGCAAGGGCTTTTCTGCATTTATTAAATATTAAAGTATGAAACAAATCGGGATTTTACTCCCTAATTTCTTCTCGTTGAGCACTAAACTCAAACTCCAACCTCCTCTGATTTCCAAATCCATCTTCCACCACTACCTCGAAGGTCTGGCTTTCGTTGGAGCGGGAAGTGTAGTACAGTCGAAATTCTTTGTCCGGAAGCGGATATCGGTCATTAGGCAGAAAGACTTCGCCGTTTTTGCCTAAACGAAGTTCGCCAAATCCTTCTGATTGGAAGTAACGAATGGTATAGCGATTATCGGAAAAACTTCCTTTCTCGATTAGCGAACAACGGATTTCAGCGGTTTCGTTTTGGCGGATTTCTTTACGCACTGGCATCGTGCGAATATCAAATTCATACACCTGCTGAACATCCAGCTCGTTATCGCAAGCAGATAGACAAAACCCGGCAATGAGTAGCACTCCCACCACCCATAAATTATTGATTATTTTACTTTTTAGTTTCATTTTTAGTCATTTTTATTGTTTTACAAAATCATTTTTAATCATAAAAATCACATAAATCCTAGTTCAGACTTATTCTAATTCCTGTATTTATCTGCGGTCGAAACCTCTCCACATCGCTTCCCCAAAGCACGTTGCACTTTCCTTTTACGAAAAACACCAAGTTGTCCGTTGCGAAAACGTCCAATGCCAAATGGTACGCTCCGCCGTAAACAAATTTGTCTTTTGACAAAAGAGTTGCTCCGTCGGGCAGAAGTTTTTCGCCCCGATTAACGGTTTCGTAACCGGAAACGGCGGTAATTCCGGTGTTGAGCAAAAGGTTCTTTCCGGCATCAGAAAAGAGATTGAGCATATATCCGCCCTCGAAAGCGAAAGTTTCGACAGGAAGTTTTGTGTTTCGATACGCAAAGTTTTTCTTGGCGTATTCTAAACCGAAAAGCCAATGATTGGCTCGCTTGTGATTGATGGTCATTGCCAAAGCCCACCCAAACCCTCCCGTAGGGAGGGCTTTTGCGGGCTGCAAATGATTATCATTTGTGGGAATAATCGGATAAATGTAGGATAATTGCAATCCCCGCTGTCCCGGAATTAACCGTTGGGCGTGTGTGACTGCCGCTATCGCAACAAGGCACACGATTAAAATCATCGTCTTTTTCATCAAAATTTCAATTTCAGGTTATCAATGTTTTTTGCACGGATTAAATCCTCGTTTTCCACGATGAAAGTCTGATGCCGTCCGCCGTTTTGCTCGAAAAGCGTAACTTCCAATACTTTATCATCGGGCAAAGTAAACTGTTCGAGTGCGAACACGGAGCGTTTCGATTGGTTTCCGCCGATGCGGACAATGTCGTTGTGGATGCGGAGCGGTTGCAGGATTTGCTCTTGAATGGCGGTGCGTTTCGCCACTTTTTTATCCACTACTTTGAAGGTAACGAAGTCGATATTGAACGGCATTTGACTTTGGTTTTTGGTAAGCGTGTGAAAATAAAAAAGTCCATTATGCGTGTATAAGCCTCGCAATAAGAATTGTACGCCGAACTTTTTCGAGCCGATGTGCTTGATTTCCCTGCGGTCGTTTTGCCATATCGTTTTCATAATCAGCTTAACCAACACAGGCGACTGATTGCCCAATTCTTTGAAATAAATATCGGCTTTGTTGGTCGGCAGATTACCCGCTCCCGAATGGAGAAAATCCTGCATCTCGATGTTCAGCCGTTCCGGTTCTTCGGCGTATTTCACGTTGAAGGCAAAGAAACTGCCGTCGTCGCAGATGACCGAAAGATTGGTTTCTGTCTCAAAATCCCGCACGGACGCTTTCACCCGAAGCACGTTGTCGGCATCTTCGGCTTTTCCGGCGATGATGTTGGAACTTCCCAAATCCACGTAACGGATTTGTGCAGGAAAAATAAGATGGACGGTTTTGTCGTACGTTACGGAAAGTCCGTAAGGCAGTACCACTCGCCCGCCGGGGATGTTTCGGCTCATTCCTTGATACAGGTCGCCCGTTCCGAATTGGGCGTTGGCAGAAAATGTGCCTGCCAGCAAAATTGTTGCTAAAAGAAATTGTTTGATTTTCATATTGTTATGAATTTAAAGCCCATCCAAACCTTCCCGAAGGGAAGGCTTTTTCAGACTATGTTAGAATAAAAATTTGATTATGTATTTGGTTTTAAAAGTCCCCCTTGCGGGGGATTTAGGGGGCTAAATAAAGCAGATGCCCCGTTTTGAGCGTAACTTTCACTTCCCGCATTTTTTTGTTCAGGTACTGCGATGCACCCTGCATCACGCCTCTTCCGGCATCAGACGCTAACTGCTGTCCTGCGGATGAATTGAACGTGAAGCTCGTTCCCGCCGATTGTCCCATTCCTGCAACGACCTCTTTCACGGCATTCATCTCTTCCGAATTGGGAATGAGAATGCCCGGCTGTCCATCCAAATCGTGCGCCGACAGGCTCACGGCGACAATCCGCCCCTGCTGTTCGATGTGGGTAACCGAAAGCGACAGGCGGCTGCCTTGAATTTTTGCCTGTGCGGTCAGGATTTTGTTTTTGGGGATAAGCATTCCGGCTACCCGGGCCGTTTCCAACAGACGCAGGCGGACGGTTTCGCCGTCTTTGAGCGTTACCGTTTCGTGGACGGAAACTTTCAGCGTATTTTTGTCGAAAGCATCATCAAAGTCATCCGTTCCGGAAATAAAATAGCGGTTGCGTTCCTGCGACTGCTCGGCGATGAACACGCTGTTAGGTACATCCCGGTAAAGTGCCGAGACGACGTTTTTCGCATCGGGCAACACGGTGAATACGGGTTCTTTGCTCTCCGTTCCGACTGCTTTCGGAGCGCTTTCGGTCGAATGTCCTGCCGGATTTCCAAAAGGTTCTGCCATCGTTCCCGATGATTGGGGCATGTACTTGGATGCCAGTTCATACGATTTTTCCATCAGCTCCAACTGTTTCTGCAGTTCGTCGTTTTCCGATTCTGCATTCTTCTTTTCGTTTAACTGTGCCTGCAGTTCATCAATCTGCATCTGCAGGGCATCCGTCTTCGAGTTGTCTTCGTAGAAGTTTCCGAGCGTGCGGCGGATGTCACCGTAAGCCGATGCCGATTGGCGGATTTCGTTGTGTCCGGCATTGCTGTAATCCGGTTCGGCGGCTAATTCCCACTCTTCGGGACGGCTGTGTGCTTTCTGCGTTCCTCCGAAAAAATCGGACAGCGCACCGATCGCCGACTGCCTTTCACTCTCTTTCTGCTCCATGTCCGCCTGCTTGTAGGCGGTTTCTTTATCGTCCGGCAGATCGCCCCCGCTTACCTGCGGAATTTCCAGGTTTAACCCCTGTCCCGTTTCCTGCTTTTCTTTTTCGGCTTTTGAAGGGGCAAAAATCCAATACAGTGCGCCGATAAACACGAGTACCATCAGCGGATAAATCAGCATTTTCTTCCGTTTCTGAATTTCTTCGGGAGAAAGGGTGCGCCGCTCTTTTTCAACCGGCTTTTTCCCCTCTTTTCTATTTTCACCGTCATCCTGCATTTCATTAGAGATTCCGGTTTCAAGTTCATTTTTTTGATTTTCCATTTTTAAAAAATTGTTAGTTGTTTTTTTTAATTTGTTTATCTGCCGTCAGGCAGGTTAATAGCGGTATGCCGAATCATTAGGAGCCGGCTTTCCACCGGTCTTTTTTTCAAGCTCTGCAGGTTCAATGTGTTTAACTTCAAACCTGCTCCTGCTTCCCCCGGAAAACCCCCGAACGAGGAAAAATACCGTCGCCAGTGCATACGCAGTCAGCAGGATGAGGATGGTACGCATCCGGGCGTCGGGCGTCATCCTTTCCAGCCGGTTTTTCAATTTTTCATTGAAGCCGTTCCGTTTCCGGGTTATTTCATCCAATATCTTTTTCATGATTTTTACCTTTTAATGGTTTGTAAATCCCTGTTCTCCCTGACGATGAAATCTTCGATGACGAATCCCTGCGGGTTGTTGTCCGAACGGGTGGAATTGATCAGCCGGCAGGATGTTATGAGGCTTCGTTCGGTAATGCTACTCGAACGGACGATGTACTGCCGCGCAAAGGTGCGTGCTTCATACGGGTACTGTGCAAAATCGCACTGCACGCTGTCTATCTCAATCCGCTGTTGGATATTTCCCGAGATGATGCGGTTGTAGTATCCTTTCTCCGAAAGGTCCTTGTAGTAATTAAATGCCGACTGGTCTGCTAAAAAAAAAGCCCGCTTCATGTTGCTTTCGATTGCCGACTTATCGGGCGACAGCGTGAAAAACAGTTCGTGGAAACGGCGCACGTGTTCTCGTGCTTCCACGGGGCGGTTCAGCGCCGCATTCTGCGAAAGGGCAACGATCAGCGATTTTCCGCTGTCCAGCACATACACTTTTTGGCGCTGCGCTTCGGCGAAACCGTAGGATTTCCAAAGGGCAAAACCCACCGTCAGCGTGCAGAGCATGCCGAACACAAGTGCATACAGCCGTATCTGCTTAAAAGATGTTTCGATGTTTTTTAATGATTTAAATTCCATGATCAGCCCCCCATCCCCCTTTAGGGGGTGTTTTAGTGTTATTACTCATTGTTTTCTTGTTTAAGTATTGTAAAATATATTTTTACGAGTTTTGACCTGCCCTAATAGTTCCCCCTTCAGGGGGTTAGGGGGCAGTTTTTTCACTTTTTCAATTTTCCCATAATATTTCCCCCGGCAGCGCCTGCTCCGGCGCCTGCTGCTGCTCCGCCTTTCTGAATGGATTGGCTGAGGTTTTTGCCGTAGTTGCCCATGCCTCCTGCCTGAATGATCCAGCCCGAAACAGTGGGAACGACGAAATAACCCACGATGCCAATCAGCATAAACACGATGTACACCACGCTCGAACCATCCGGGATATACGACGGGTTCTGCAGGGCGGTTATCTCTTTGTCTATCATCAAGGTCTGTATGCGGGCAAGCATGGTGCTGAACAAATCCGAAACGGGAAGCCACAGATACACCGAAATGTACCGGCTGAGCCATCCCGTGATGGTGGATTGAAAACCGTCGTAAATGCCGATGGCAAACGCTATCGGTCCCAAAATGGAAAGCACGATCAGGTAGAAGGTGCGGATGGTGTCGATTATCAGCGCGGCGGCCTGGAACAGGATTTCCAAAAAAGACTTGAATGCGTCCTGCATCGTCTTTTTCAGGTTGTACATGCCCCGTTCCACATACATGGAAGTTATGGTGGCCAAATGCTTGGGGTTAAGCCCCTGCATGTCTTCGATTCTCTTGTCGAATTCTTCGTTGCTGACCAAAAAAGCCGTTTCGGGATTGCGGAGCATCGCTTCCCGTTCGAGCTTGTCCCGCTGTTCCCGGAGTTTGTTCATGTCGAGCGTCTGCGTTTTCAGCATCGAATTGGTTCCTTTTACCACCGGCGAGAGTACGCCGTTTAGCGTTCCCAGCACGGCAGATGAAAAGAACAGGATGCAGAAACCGATGGCAAACGGGCGCAGGAGCGGATACACGTCTATCTCTTCAGCCCTTGAAAGTGATTGCCAAACCCGGTGGGCGACGTAAAACAAGGCACCCGTGCCTGCAATTCCCTTGGCAATGCCTATCATGCTTCCGCAAAGAGGCATCATCTCTTCGTACAGTGCACGGAGCACCTGATGTAAGTTGTTAAAGTCCATAAAATATTAGTTTTTTGTGGACAGGTAAACAAGTGGACAAGACAGTGTGTAAAAGTTAATGCGGTTTACCCGTATTCTCGTTTACTCTGTTTACTCTGTTTTCTTGTTTACTGTTAGTTTACTCGTTTACTGAAATTACCAATACCTGTCATTCACCGATCCGTACAGATCAATCACGCGCTGCGCATCGTTCTGTTTTTTGGCACGCAGGTAAGAAACCGATATGTTTTTATTCGTGTAATAGCTTACCAATGAGCGGTACTCGCTTACTTCTTTGTAGATCTGGTCGATTAAATCCATCCGCTCCTTGTCGTTGAACGAAAGCGTGGAAGGATTGACGATCCCTTTCAGTTCTTTGAGCAGGGCGGCGCTCTCTTCCAAAAGTTTGGAGTATCCGAAAGCAATTGCCGTGAGTTCCTCGAACGAGAAATTCTTGTCCTGCAGCATCAGCTTGTAGCTGTTCACGTACAAGTCGGAAATGTCGCCCACCATCAGGATGGTCTGCTGTACTTTCCGGGCATCTTTTACCAGGTCGTTTACCTTGCGCAGCTTGTCGTAGTAATCCTTTCCCTGCTTATACACTTTCTCGACCTCCTTGAAATTGTCGAGCGTATTTTTTACCGTTTTCGATGTCTGAACCACTTCTTTTACCGTATTGGCAATGCTGGTGGCAACATTAATCGGGTCGTTCACGATAAATTGGGCATTTGCTTTTGGTGTAAATAACGAAGCTAATGCGATTGTTAAAAATAAAATTTTCTGTTTCATTTTACATTGAATTTAATGGTTTGTAAATCTTCTTTTTTTCTGAAATGCTAAATACTTGCACTTCCTCAAGTTCCCCTTTAGGGGTTAGGGGTCGTCAATCTTTTAATAGCCATCTCCATATCCCCACCCAGTTTTTCGGCAAGCTTCATCACCTCTACTTTTTCGGTCTCTTCGGTAGTGTAGCACAGGTATTCCTCGGTAGAAACTTCGGTGGCATACACGGCAGAATGCGTTCCGCCCAAACCAATCCAAACCTCCTTGTACATTCGGCTTGCCACGTTGTTTTGGTTGATGGAAAGGATTTGTGACTTCTCCTTTTCGGTCAGTCCGAGCATCGTCTGAATGTCATCAAACTTGTTCATATACTTGCGCTGGTCAAGCAGGATTTTACAGTCCGAATTGTTGATGATGCTTTCTTTCACAATGGGACTTTGGATGATATCGTCCACTTCCTGCGTTACCACGATGGCTTCGCCGAAATATTTCCGCACCGTTTTGTAGAGGTATTTGATGTAATCCGCCATATTTGCCGATGCAATCGCCTTCCACGCTTCCTCGATGGCGATTACTTTGCGTACGCCCTTCAACCGCCTCATTTTGTTGATAAATACTTCCATAATGATGATGGTGGTAATCGGGAACAGGATTTTGTGGTCTTTGATGGCATCTATTTCAAACACGATAAAACGTTTGGAGAGCAGATCCAGTTCCTTGTCCGAATTGAGCAGGAAATCGTATTCGCCCCCTTTGTAGTAAGGTTCGAGCACGTTGAGAAATCCGGCAATGTCAAAATCTTTTTCGCGGACTTCTTTGGTTTTCAGCATGTCCCGGTACCCGCTTTTCACGTATTCGTAAAAGGAATCGAAACAGGGTTTGATGCTTCTGTCCGATTTGATTTTTTCGATGTAAAGGGCAACGGCATTGGACAGGGCGACCTCCTCCGAGCGCGAAGGCGGTTCGTCGTCCCGTTTCCAGAGGGTCATAATCAGCGTTTTGATGCTTTCCCGTTTTTCCACGTCGTACACGAAATCTTCGGTGTAGAAAGGATTGAAAGAGATGGGATTTTCATCGGTGTAAGTGTAGTAAATTCCGTCTTCGCCTTTGGTTTTTTGATGAATGAGATTGCTCAATCCTTGGTAAGAATTACCCGTATCCACCATCAGCACGTGCGTTCCCTGTTCGTAGTACTGCCGTATGAGGTGGTTCATAAAGAAGGATTTGCCGCTTCCCGAAGGACCGAGGACGAACTTATTCCGGTTGGTGATGATTCCTTTTTTCATCGGCAGGTCGGAAATATCCAGATGCAGCGGTTTTCCCGTGAGCCTGTCCGCCATTTTGATGCCGAAGGGCGACGGCGAACTTTTGTAGTTGGTTTCCTGATTGAAAAAGCACAAGGCAGGTTCAATAAACGTGTAGAAACTTTCTTCCGAGGGAAAATCGGCTGCATTGCCCGGCATGCACGCCCAGTAGAGCGTTGCCGCATCCACCGTGTTGTGGCGGGGAGTGCATTCCATCAGCGCTAATTGACTGCCCACATCGTTTTTGATGTGTTTGAGTTCTTCGCGGTCGTCACTCCACGCCGTCACGTTGAAGTGCGCCCGGATAGACGTGAGTCCTTGTGAGTGTGCCGTATTCAGGTACTCCTGTATCCACTGCTCGTTGATTTGGTTGCTCCGGCTGTAACGTCCGAGGGAGTGCATGTTTCTTGCGCTCTTCTCAAACTTCTGCAGGTTCGCATCACTGTCTTCAATAATAAGCAGTTGGTTGTAGATGTGGTTGCACGAGAGCAGCAGTCCCACGGGTGCGGCAAAGGACAGCCGGCAGTCCGAGCGGTCGGTGGACAGCTTTTCGTACCGGCTGTCGGGACTGACAGCCGGAGGCAGATCGTCGCTGTCCGAAAGGGTGTGCAGGCAGAGGATGTTATCCCCTACTCGCACTTCTTCGGCACCGAAGGAAATATCTTCGAGCGAAGCGTGGTTTTTTCCCTGCAGGGAAAAGTAGCGTTCCAGCAGCCCGCCCGTTTCGCAGATTTCGTCGGCAGTCAGGCGTTTCAGCGTGATAAATCCGCTGTCGTTCAGTATCCGTTCGAGCTGATCGACGCTTTCCGTGAATCGAACGATGCTTTCTTTGTCCTTGATTTCCTTTGGCAGAATCGTTCCGCGGCACAGCGTGCTGAAATTGCTCTGTTGTGCCATCCGCTGTCTGGTGGTTTTGGTGATAAAAAGGAAGCACTCGTGATTGAGATACGGACGTTCGTTGAAATGCCGTTCAAAACTCCGGCTGAGGAAACTCAGTCCCTCTTTCTGTATTTCGGGCTGATAGTTTTCTTTGACAAACCAATCCTGCTTATGCACGATGGTAAAATCAGGCAAAACTTTCACGGCTTTGTTCCAGGCGGAGTGGATTGCCGCGTATTCGGGAGAGGTTACGGTAAAGAGTTCGGGCAGTTCTACCCGGAACGCCGCCGTTACATCGGCATCTTTCGATACGATGCAGTTATTCTCAACGGCCAGCAGCGGAAACTTATTTTCTAAGGTGGTCATCCTGCTTGTATTTCTCACAGCCTGCCTCCTTTCTTAAATAAAGAGCGTACCGGTTTGCGGTTGATCAGGTACCGGGGATGGTTTCTGCGTTCGCTGATTTTCATCAGCCCGTGTTCACCGTATTTTTTGTTCAGCGAAAAGGTCAGCCATACGATAATCGTTGCTCCGGCTGTGCCGAGGGTCAGGCAGAAAAACTGGTTTACGCCTGTCATATACAGCACCACCACAGCAATAAAATCCGCCAGCAGTCCGCCAGCGAAAATGAACAGGTATTGGGCTTTTAAGCCTTTGAACTCGACCGTCCTGCCTATGCCTTTGTTGATTTCAAATACAGAAGCCCCCCTGCCCCCTGCCGTGTCCCGATTTATCGGGGAAGGGGGTGTTTGGTTTGTTGAATTGCTCATTTTTCTGTGTGTTTTTATTAGTTTTACTAATGTTGATAAATTGCACTATCCAAAAGCCCTCCCTGCGGGAGGGTTTGGGTGGGCTTACAAGAAAAATGAGCGCAGAATGGTGGCTGCCACGATCAGGAACACGCAGGCGCCGAACCACGAAGCCGCGGTTTTGCTGGTATCGGGGTCTCCGGACGAGAATTTGCCATAGACTTTCACGCCGCCGATCAGTCCGACTACGGCGCCGATGGCATAGATGAGTTTGGTGGCTGGGTCAAAATAGGATGTTACCATCTGCGTGGCCTGCGTGATTCCGGCGGAACCGTTTCCTTGTGCAAAAGCATAGGCTGCGGCAATCAGGGCGGCTGCCGTCGAAAAGATTTTCTTCTTTGTCATACGTTTTTTTGTTTTAATGGCTTCCGCGGGACTTGGATGGAGCCTCACGGAAGCCGGGTTGATAAAATTGGATTTAGTGGTTTTGCAAACGGGGCTTACTTGTAACCTTTTTCTTCCTTTTTACAGGTTTACCCGTAAGCTCGTATACTAATTATTAAATGAAATTCCGAATGTCGAAACTTTGCCAGTCGTCGGGCGGTGAGTGTTTTTCGGTCAGCGGCGTGTCGAGCATCTTGGCAATTTTCTCGTTTGCCTGCGGGATTGCATCTACAAATTTGTCCCACAGGTCGGTCTGCTGTAAGCGTGCGGCAAGGTCGCGAACGATTTTCTGCTCACCGGCGGGCAGGTCGGGTTTCTGCAGCAGGCGTGCGGTTTCCCGCAGCTCGCCGAAGGTGGTGCCCGCAGCAAATTCGTCACCGCCCGTGCTTCTGTGTGCCAGCAGTTCGATTTCTTCATCTTGCAAATCTACTTCGTCATCGTCCGGGTCCGGATCGGGGTCAGCCCGATAGTCGGTTTCTCCGCCGAAAACGTGGTCGAGTTCCCCGCTCGGAATTTCACGGGCAAAAGTAGCGGATTTTTCATCGGGTGCTTCCGTTTGGCTTTCCGTGGCGTTGTTTGGCGGTGATTGGCGTTCCGGCTGCCGGGCTGCGCCCATCACGCCGGAGGTTTTTTGCGTTTCCGGTCTTGCCGTTTCATCTTTGGAAGGCAGTGTTTTCCGCTTCTCTTTCCTGCCCGAAAGGAGGTACAGTCCTACCGAAAGCGTAATCAGCGAAATGCAGGCTGTAACGGCTATTAACAGCAGTATCAGCCACGCGGGGTGGATGGTTGGTGTTGTCATAAATGGATTTAAATTATGCTTTTGAAATTTTCTCTAAATGAATTGTTTATATCGCTTTCATAATCTTTGAAATGCTGTTCGAGCACATTATCCAAATAATCTGTAATGGACAGACTATTCCTGCCGATGGTGTTAATGATGCGCGTCATTCGGGCATGGTGTTCGTGACGGACATAGACCGTCTTCCCATCTTTTGCCTTTACGGTTGACGATGTCAGAAATGTTGTTTCGTAAACCGGTTTTTGATTAGTAACTTTTTTACCTGAAACTGAATTTTTATTAAACTTTCTCATCTTTTTGATTTTGTAATAATGGGTTTATGCTTTTGGTTGAATACATCGACAATAACTTGTTCAAAGTTTTGGAAATGGTGCGACAATACGTTGTCCAAATAATCGGTAATAGTCATTTGATTATCTCCGATAATACTGATTATCCGGTTGATATTAGCGTGGTAATCTTCACGGATATATACGCCTTTGCCGGAACGGACGGTAAGGCCGGAACGTTTGATGAAATCGGACTTGTACCGCTTGTCCGGAGAAGTGGTTGCTGTCATATTTTTTCTCTTTTTTATAAAATAAGTTTGTTGCTTTAATTGAATGCTTTTGCTTTAATCTCCTGGATAACAGGTGTATCATTTAATGATATCTGTCAAAATAACGGTTTTTGTTTTTTCGTGTAGCTTTCAATGATGTTCTGTTCGAACATCTCGAAGTGATGCATTAAAACATTATCCAAATAATCGGTCAGGGATATTTGATTGTTTCCGATGGTGTGAACTATACGCGTGATGCGCTCGTGGAGTTCGGGACGAATGTAAACGCTTCTGCCGTCTCGGGCAAGCAGGGATGACGGATGTATAAACAGGACTTCATAATCGGCTGGTGACGGCTTTTTTTTACGGCTTTCTTTTACTTCGCGCTTTTCGTCTTTATCTTCAGCTGCTTGTGTGACTTCTTGAGGCTGATTTACTTTAACCGCAACGTCATCTATTTCCATCTCCGGCTCTTTTTCAAAATAGAGTTTTTCGGAATTGGTTTTTGACATCATTTTCATTATGTATGCCTCGTTTATCTGTTCCGCATTGGTTTTTGATTTTTGAGAATTTTTATCCATAGGTTCAAGTTGTTAGAGTTTTATTATTTGTAGAAATTCGAGTACGAAAGCATCAAGACGCGTGGTTTTTGCCAACCTCTTGTCTGCAGGAAATACAGTTGAACGAAAAATTGGACGGTTGTCCGTTTCCGACAGTTCTTTCCTGTACCGCTTGCTGTCAGAGAGAAAAGTTTTCATGATTGATAAATCCAACTCATTGATTATCTTTTCATATACCGAGTACAAATCCGTTTTTTCCCGTCCATCTACCAAATTCCAAAAAAGATGCAGTCCCCGGATTTCTGTTTTGCCTTGCTTAATCAGCATTTCATTTACCACATTGATAAAAGAGAGACTGCTTTCCAATACCACTCTGTCTGCTATCAGCGGTGTGAAAATATAATTCATACGCATCATGGTACTGAGAATTCCCGCTGAATTGACCGTTCCGGGCAGATCAAAGAGAATGATGTCATACGGCACTGTTGATGAACTGATTAACTCTTCGGCTTCTTTCAATGCCTCATCTGCAATGCAGGTAATGATGGGATATGCCTTCTTGTTTAATGTTGAAAACTGCTCATAAGCCAATCGTTTGTAACGTTCGCTCTGCATTACAATTTTCATATCCCGTTCCCGCATCTGGGCGAGGCTGTGCTGGGGAAAATCGCAATCGAGCACAGCGATGTTGTAGCCCATGCTGTAATGTAAATAACTTGCAGTAAGAGCAGTCACTGCACTTTTTCCTACGCCTCCTTTTTGAGACGAAAAACTGATAAATAAAGGTTGCTTTGTCATTTTTTTTAATTTTTATGAGTTAATGATGTAGTTAAATGATATCTTAGTTAATAGTAAGCGTATCAAGGTACTTTCAGGTAAGCTTTTTTCTTTATGGATAGAAAAAATTGTTTGTCTCAATACACGGGTGGTGTTACTCATACAGCTTTAAGTATTCATATCCGTTTTTGACATATTTTCTATTTTTGGCTTATACCATAGTTACACATATTAATACTTGTAGCTACATTGCTACATTGCTACGTAGCTTCATGGTTGAATTGACGTTTATTTCTTAATATTTTTTTGCCTGTAATTTTTTTTTCGTAAAATCAATTCTGTATTTATTGAACTATAGAGAAACCTATCCATAAATTTGTGTTTTCATATTGACATTTATTTTTCCATATTGACGGTTATTCGTGTATTTAAATTTTCCTGCAAATAAAAACTATTCTTTCTACACTTCATTCCTTTTGGCGTTTCGTGGCGTCGTTTGGCGGTGTTTGGCGTTTTGTTTCAAACTTTCACGGCTTATTTTCCCCCTAATTTTGCATTTGTATTGAAAGGGATGAGGGGCAGACGTGCCCTATTCGGATTAATCATCCGTTGTCTTTCTTTTAACCGGCTGATTTTATCCCGCCCCGGCGGGATTTTCTATTCGCCGGAATAGAGCAAGTTGTGTTTTGAGCATCTCGAAATAAATTCAGATGCTCAAAACACTTGTCCGCCTTTCGGCGGACACTTTAAAATCTCCTCCGAAGTCGGGATTTTT
>JBKEBE010000155.1:0-39715 GCA_047973025.1 Paludibacteraceae bacterium | reverse complement strand
CTGCCATTGTCGCGGGAGTATCTCCCTGTTCGTATTCGGGTAGTTCGTTCACAAACTGTCCGGGAGCCGGTCGGTATTCGAATACCCGCTTCACGTAGGGTGAGTTGGTTTGTGCCTGTATTGCCAAACCGGCAAGCATAAGCCCCGTAAAAAGGAAATAATTCTTCATATCGTTTGTTTTTTATTTTATTGCCGGTAGTAATGCGAAATGCGCCGGAACGTCTCCGGTACGGACACTTACCTGCTTTTTCCCCCATTTATCGTAAATATAAAGTAAGCCGGGCGAGACGTAATTTCCCGCGTCTGTGATGTATATGTCTTTTGTAGTGGGTTCTACCAATATGCCGTAAGGTATTTTGATCTGGGTATCGGTACCATCGGTAATGAAGTTGCGCGAAAGGACTTCTTTGGTTCGGGTATCCACTATCCCATAGCTAACTTCATTGCTATAAGTAACATAACTCCATTCCGTACTGTAGATGTAAAGCGAGTCGCCGGACAGGTACAGATTGCTAACCGCTATGGGGATGGTGTCGGTTACGCGCTGAAGGTGCCTGTCGATGAAAAAAAGCCGGGAAGGGTGTCCCTTATAGTCTCCGCTCGAGCTGACCCAAAGATTGCCCCGCCTGTCGGCGCAGATGCGATGCAGGTTGTAATCAACATCGATTCTATGTGTTTCTTTAAAAGTAGAAATATCGATTACCGAAACGGTGCGCTCATACCCTTTCAAATCACCGGCTCCCATGTAACCGCCGGAATTAGCCACGTATATTTTGTGATCCGCGATGGCGAGTTCGTCGGGTTGATACCCGACTATACACCGGTCAACGATTTGAAGCGTAGCGGTATCTATTTTCGCCACAAACCCTTTCTGCGTATAATCGGGATTGATTTCTACCGGACCGGCGTAGGAAGTTACATAGGCGTATTTCCCGTAAAATCGGATGTAACGGCAATTCGGAATATCAATTTGTCCGATTCTCTTCGCGGTTCTTGAGTCCATCACTTCTATTTTGTTGGAACAATTAATCACGGCGTACAATTTGCTTCCATATATCTGAAGGTCATTCCCCACATCGCCTAGTTCCTTAGGGACAGTCGGATTTACTTCCGCGTAGATATTTCGCTTGTAAATACCTGTCCTGAAATCCATAAAATCAAGTGTCGATTTATTGCTACCCATGTTTCCTTCATTCAGCAGGTAGAATCCTACGGCATCGGTTACTTCTTGCGGATAGTCTAATTCAACTTCTTCGGAAAGTTGCAGCTCCACATCGCCTCTGCAAGCAGGTAGGAATAATAACCCTATCGAAAACAATGTAATAAAAAGTGATATGTAGGTTTGTTTTTGCATCAAATTTCAAGGGTTAGGATTAGCTTGTAATTTCGCTTGGGCATCGGGTAGTTCAACACCACTTCATAGTCCTGACTGAAAATATTGTTTATTTCAAAGGCTAAACGCGTGTTGTAATGATTCAGTCTCAGAATCTTGGTGATGTTCATGTCGTGTGTGTACCAAGGTTGTTCGTAGTTTTCTGGGATATTCGCCGAATTGTGATAGCGCTCGCCTACGTATATAAAACTATAATTCAACCGCCAAGATTTGTATTCTAAACTTGCTATGGCGGAACCGTTGTGCCACGGGATGTAGGGTATTTGTCCGCCCCATGTGATTTTTTGAAAATCTTCATTGGAATCTTTGGTAAAATCTTGTGCTTGCTGGTAGGTGTAGGTCAGCTTCAGATTTGCCGCTATTTCTTCCGCTATTTTCGTCGATACGGATGTTGACAAATCAATTCCCCTTATTTCGACATAGCCTAAATTCATCATCATCCAGCGATACATCCCGTTACCTTTTGGTACCGCGACGATTTTATTGGTAATCCGGTTAAAATAAGCGTCAAGCTGAATATCCCAATTGCGAATCCATCCTTCCGGAAAATTTTCGGCATACAAAGCTCCGACATTGTACTGATGGGTATATTCCGGCTTCAGATACACGTTGCCAATATCGCTATAATACAGGTCGTTGAAGGTTGGCATTCTAAAAATACTTTTGTAGAAAGCCCTTAAATTGAAATTAACTGCATGAAACGGTTTGTACGAAATAAATATGGCAGGGGTAATTTCACGCTTGTTGGGAGCCGAAAAGACGGAATCGGTAGCGTTCCCTTGTCCTATCTTTTCATTAACGAGCGTAGCCAACACACTTCCTTGCATTTTAACTTTCCCCAAGTCAAGAGCGGTAGCACCGGCAATGAGTGTCGTCAGTCGCTTTGGATGCACAAAACCGTCTAAGTCAGACTGAAGCGTATTCCACTGAAAATCGGCGGACAATGAAACGTCCCAGTAGCGGGTAATCGAATATTTATTTGCCGAAGAGATATAAATTTCCTGCTGTACGAAACTGTTGTCAATATACATTAATGTCGTATCGGGATTGAGATAGTGCATATAGTCGGTCGCGTATTTGGCGTTAAGCTGCATGTCCAACCCGGGCAAAACGGTCTTTTGCCACGATGCTTGGGTAAAGAAATTTCTATCCCACTGCCGTTGCGAACGTTTCCACACGTTGTTGACTATCGCACCGGGTATTCCCCTTTCCGAATTGTAAAAATAGGTTTTCACGTTCCATTTACCATCGGGGACTTTCCCATAAAGCCCCCCTTCCAATCGCAAGGCTTCCACATCGCCGTTGGCGCGAACGGCTGTCGTGTCATAGACTACTTCATGGGTTGATGGATGAATTCGTTTATAGCGGTATTTGTATTTTCCGGAAGATTTTATGTATTCGGCATTGAATGAGCTACTTACGTTTTTTGAAATTTTTTGTTCCCAAAGTGCCGATGGATTAAAGAGATGAAAAGAACCTGTTTTGAGATTAAATTTGAGATTGTACGTTTTGTTTTCTAAGAAATCAGGTGTACGTGAGCGGATGTAAATCGTTCCGGCGGATCCGAAATCTTTCGCGGGTTGAAAAATTTCGCTTTTCTGTCCGTTATATAGTGAGATGCTTTCGGTATTGTCTAACGAAAATTTCCCTAAATCTATCTGTCCGTTTTGTGCATTTCCAAGCTGTATCCCATCATAAAAAACACCCATGTGGTTGGTGCCCATACTTCGGATATTAACCGTTTTTAGACCTCCAATACCACCGTAGTCCTTGATTTGTACTCCTGCGAAATAACGTATGGCATCAGCGACCGAGAAACTGTTCAGAGACTTTAATTCTTCGCCGGATAGTTTTTGTGCCGGAATGACTTCTTTGTAGCCGGAAGCGGTTATGACCACTTCCCGAAGTTGTCTCACACTGTCATTCTCAGACTGTGAAACAGCCGGTAAACCACAAATAGTCAGGAGTAAAAACCCAACCAACGTTCTTTTCTTCCCAAATAAATTCATGATTCATGAAAATTCGGAACGAGCATAAAAAGAAATGCACACAAAATGTCAAAAAAATGATTGTACGTTTCGATTTATTGCCTTTTTTCCCGAAAGCAATTAGTAATTTGTTATTTGGCAGGTCTTCTGACTCGCTTCCGTATTTGAACGCCTTCCCGAAGTTTTAACATCAGTGGCTAAGGTGTTTGCTCAATACGTTTTGTAAAGCTTACAGCTACGGGTATAGTTTAGGATTCTCACCTAATTCCCTTTTCATCACACGTTCCGAAGCAAATGGAGCGAGTGAAACCAAAATTTGATGATGCAAAGGTAGAGATAAATTATGGTGTAGAAAAATAAATGGAATTTTTTCTCAAATTTTAAATGGCTATTCCTTTTTTTTATTTGAAGTGGCAGTCTGTAATGGTAATGTTAACATTTCGGGATTGGAAATCTGCCAATGATTGGCAGAAACCATTTCTGTGAGTACCGTGTGCATTTGCTCGGCGGCTATTTTCTTTAGTCCACTTTGCAAAGCGGCTTCTTCGACCTGTTTGCGCCCTTCGAATTGGATTTTTTCAAGGTCGGCGCGATTGATAAAATTGAAAAGATCTTCTTCGAAATAGTAATACTTAAATTCCGGTTCAAGCGAAAGAATTTCCGGCTCGGGAAAGGATACGATTTTCATCGTTTTTTTCTCGTCATCCAATTCCCAGTGGCATTTTTCAAAGTCATAACCAATCAAAACTTTCGCTTTTACGATGACCAACGCTTTTTTGGTGGAGGGGATAAATTTGAGCAGTTTTTTTGTTTGCTCGTAGTTGTATATTTCTTGGAATTGCCCTTCGGCACAGACAATCTTGAAAACCTTCCGCATGCTTTCCACTACTGTATGCGAGTTGGACGCCGAACTTTCGCTTTCTTTTTTAGAAAGTAACTTTACAATCAAAAAAACAATCAACCCACCCAAGAGCAAGCCGACAACCATCATCCCCATCGTATTGGCGTTGCCATAGCCGACCGGCTTGAAGAAAACGGAATAAAAATAAGCTGTTAAAAATAAAATCAGCACTGCTATGGCAGTGTAACCAAAAGTTTTAAAACTCCTCATGTGCTTTAAATTTTAATTTTGACGTGAAAGATAAGCGGTATAAAGAATATCTTGTGCCGTATTTGCTAGGGTTAGTTTTGGCATTCGAACAAAAATAGTTATATTATTTTGATTTATATGAATTTTAGAAAAATCGACAACGCGTGTTTGTCAATAATTATGCCTTAATTTACAGAAAAATTGGCGTGTCAGATTTTTTAAATACATCTGTCTTCTCCGGAATAATAGAAGAAGCGATGATTTGAACCGTTTGTTTGAATGGCTAATCTATCCCGAAACATATTGAGATGTAATGTGTAAGGAGTATTGAACCTAAAGATTTTGAATGTTTTAACGAGATTATTTTGTTTTTTTAAGAAGTTTTCCTAAGCATAAACTATTTCTCTTTTTCATGCGTTTAAATTTTATTCATTACACTATGGACACGTGGAACTCGCCGTTCATCATTTTCTTGTGTGTCAAAGTTATTTCAGATGGCTTTTTCATCTGTTTATACCATTAAACTTAAATTTCTATGAGAAACTACACCATCAAGTCCCTGGAACAGTACTTTAAAGTATATCGGAAATCGGTGTCTAAACCGAAGAAATTCTGGTCGAAGATAGCCGATGAAAATTTCACATGGTATCAGAAATGGGATAGTGTCATGGAATTCGATATGCAGAAAGCCGAATTTACGTGGTTCAAAAATGCGAAATTGAACATCACGAAAAACTGCATTGATCGTCATTTGGCAAACAAAGGCGACAAGACCGCCATCATCTTCGAACCAAACAATCCGGATGAATCGCATCGTAGCTATACTTATAACCAGCTTTACGCCGAGGTTTCCAAAATGGCTAACGTATTGAAAGAACAAGGCATTCGGAAAGGCGATCGAGTTTGTATTTATCTACCCATGATTCCCGAGTTGGCGTTTAGCGTGTTAGCCTGTGCCCGGATTGGAGCAATCCATTCGGTGGTATTTGCGGGATTTTCAGCAAACGCGCTTTCTGCCCGCATAAACGACAGTACCTGTAAAATGCTGATTACTGCCGACGGCGGTTTCAGGGGTGCGAAAACCATCGATTTAAAAATCATTGCAGACCAAGCTTTGAATGACTGTCCATCTGTAGAAAAAGTGCTTGTGGTAAAACGCACCAAGCAGTCGGTCAATATGAAAGATGGGCGCGACCAATGGCTCGAACCATTGCTTGAGAAGGCTGAAGCTGTAAATATAGCCGAAATAATGGACGCGGAAGACCCGCTTTTCATCCTTTATACTTCCGGTTCTACGGGTAAGCCAAAAGGGATGGTGCATACCACTGCCGGTTACATGGTCTATACAGCTTACACCTTTAAGAATGTATTCAATTACCGGGACGGCGATATATACTGGTGTACAGCCGATATCGGATGGATTACGGGACATTCCTATATTCTCTACGGACCGCTTTTGAGCGGAGCCACAACAGTTATTTTTGAAGGTATTCCGTCTTATCCTTCACACAGTCGATTCTGGGAAGTAATCGAGAAACATAAAATAAGTCAGTTTTACACGGCTCCTACGGCAATTCGTTCATTGGCAAAGGAAAACATCGAATTTGTTCAAAGATTCCGACTCGACACGTTGAAAGTAATCGGATCTGTCGGCGAGCCTATTAATGAAGAGGCTTGGCACTGGTACAACGCGCATGTAGGCGGAAAACGCTGTCCGTTGGTGGATACCTGGTGGCAAACCGAGACGGGTGGAATCCTGATTTCGGCTATTCCGTTTGTTACGCCGACAAAGCCGACCTATGCTTCGTTACCTTTTCCCGGCATTAAACCCGTCATCATGGACGAACTCCGAAACGAGATTGGCGTGAACCAACGATCGGGAAGTCTTTGCATCGAATTCCCCTGGCCCGGCATTGCTCGGACGATTTGGGGGGATCATCAACGGTTTATAGATACCTACTTTACGACTTTCCCCGGAAAATATTTTTCGGGAGACGGAGCTTTGCGCGATGAAGTCGGCTATTACCGCATTACGGGTAGGGTGGATGATGTGATTATCGTTTCCGGGCATAACTTGGGGACGGCTCCGATTGAAGATTCCATCAATCAGCATCAGGCTGTCGCCGAGAGTGCCATAGTAGCTTATCCGCATGACATCAAAGGCAACGCGCTCTATGGTTTTGTGGTAATCAAAGAAGCCGGATTGTGGCGCGATCAGAACAACCTTAAAAAAGAAATCAACCAGCTAATCTCCGATCAAATAGGACCGATTGCCAAATTAGATAAAATTCAGTTTGTAACGGGACTTCCTAAAACTCGATCGGGCAAAATTATGCGTCGGATATTACGCAAAGTGGCTGAAGGGAATGATCAAGATTTAGGCGATATATCAACGCTTGTAAATCCCGAAATCGTAGCTGAAATTATAGACGGAAGAGCTGAATAAACTTTTTACAACCCGCTTTTTACAATTTCCTGTACATCCCGCAACAGTATGGACGACTCATCCATGCCATACGCGGTAACATCTACCGCCGGATGAACGGTCATCGTTATTGTGCCGGGATGTACGAGTACGGAATGCATGGGCAACCGCTCGAAACTACCTTTGAGTGTAATGGGGACAATGGGTAGCTTTAAATCCATAGCCAGCAGGAAGGCTCCTCGCTTAAATTTATTCAGTTTTCCCGTTCTCGTTCTTGTCCCTTCGGGAAAAATAACGACCGAATTGCCATGTTTCAACTGTTCCGAAGCTTTTTTAAGGCTGTTTTTAGCAGATATGGGATTCGTTCTGTCAATGAAAATATGTCCCGCAGCAACACACGCCTGCCCTACAAGCGGAATGTGTATCAACTCATATTTCATAATCCATTTGAAAATAAAGGGAACCCAGCCGTACACGACCAATATATCAAACATGCTTTGGTGGTTGGAAGTAAAAACATAGGATTGTTTTTTGTTTAAATGCTCAAAACCGTTTGTTTTCACGCGGATAAAGAACACCCAACACATCAATTTACCCCACCAGCGCGCCGGAAAATACGATAGGGGATGATTGGGCAAAATTGGTGACAGAATAATGGTAAATACAGCCGTCAAAAGTGTAAGCACCAATGCTATCGGAACAGCTATCAGCCACTGATAGACAAAATAAAACGGATACCAGAATTTCATGATATAGTTGCTTTGAAGGACTTGTGAAAAGATTGATTATTTTTATCGTTTTAAGGAGTCTGAAAAACACAATGTAACCTTTCCCAAAAATACAACAAAAACTTCAATCCCTTACAAAGTATCTCCTATTTCTTTATGTGGCAGCCGGAGTTGTTTCATGGGAAGAAGTCTTGATTGATGGCAGACAAGTTGGGTTATTCTATTTCCACAACCTTTCAAATTCTCACAATTTCTTTGACTTTTCCCGAAATGTCAGTCCACGTATCTTCCGACATCTTCGCTCCTATCACTTCCACCACTCGCGATGAAACGAGCGAACCGATTTTACCACACGCTTCAAGCGGATAATCGTTGGCAAGTCCATACAAAAACCCGGACGCGTACAGATCTCCGGCACCGGTCGCGTCAACGCTGTTGACTATATGTGGCTCTACAATATAAAATTCATCTCCGGAACGGATATAGGAGCCGTCTTTACCTATCTTGACAACTGCAATCTTGCACAATTTAGCGATTTCATCTATCGCTTTGCGCGGTTTTTTCCCTGTAAATACATACGCTTCATCTTCATTGGCAAAGGTAATATCGACGTATTTTTCGGTAATTTCACGTAAAAAATCCAAATTCTCCTTTACCACATTGAAGCTTGCCAGATCGATAGATGTGGTCAATCCCGCTTCTTTTGCCATTTTCAGTGCCGTACGGATTAGCGCGTGATTCTGCACCAAATAACCTTCTATGTGAAAAAAATCGTATCCTTCGAATATCTTCGGGGCTAAGTCTTCCGTTGCCAGTTCGCTCGCGGCTCCCAAAAAAGTACAAAGAGTTCGCTCGCTATCGGGCGAAACCAGAATGGTGCAATGTCCTGAAGGGGTTTGGCTAAACAGCATGTGCGGGATAACGCCGTTTTCAAGACTATTTTCGGAGAAGAAACGTCCGATGGTATCATCACCGATTTTTCCGATGAAACCGGTCGGAGTGCCTAATTTAGCAATTCCGTTGATGGTGTTTGACGCGGAACCCCCTGTTGCCATAACGGCGGACGATAAGGGAAAATTGGATTGTATTCGTTCCGATTGCGTGTTCTCAATCAATTGCATCCCACCTTTGATTAAATCGAGTTTTGTCAATAAATCGTCGTTGCCAATTTGAAACAAAATGTCTGTCAGTGCGTTGCCTATTCCTAATACTTTTTTCATTCTAAAAAAATTAAAAAATTACTGCAAAGATTTTGCAGATTACAAAATTATCTATTACTTTTGCATTCGCGTTTGAGAAAAACGCGGACATTCTTCCTTAGCTCAGTCGGTTAGAGCATCTGACTGTTAATCAGAGGGTCCTTGGTTCAAGTCCAAGAGGGAGAGCAAAAAAGTTACAGCAATGTAGCTTTTTTTGTTTTTAGACCAAACTCGATATGTCGATTTTCCGGGTTCATAAAAGAGAACCTATCCCAGTGCCTGTTCAATATCCGCCAATAGCACCTCATATTCTTCCAATCCGACCGAGAACCGAATGGTTTTGTCTGATACGTTCATTGCTTCGCATTCATTTTCTGTGAAATTGACGTAAATGGTACTTGCCGGATGAATGGCAAGGGATTGATTGTCAAATAAATTTGTTGCTCGGCGGATTATTTTCAGACGGTTCATAAACGTGAAACAAGCTTCTTTGGAGGCTAAATCAATCGTGAACATGGCTCCGGCAAACTCGCCAAACTGTTTGTCGCTAATTGCTTTGAACCTATTACCTGTAAGAGATGTATAGTTTACGCGTTGAATTTTTGGATTTTCCGCGAGTCGTTCCGCTAACCGCTTCGTTGTTCGCGACATTCGTCTGTAGCGGACTTCAAGGGTTTCAAGCCCCAAACTTTGCATATAAGCTGTTTGCGGTGTCATATACGCGCCCAGATTGCGATGTATTTCCTTGCGAAGTTTCGCATTGAAAGCGTTCTTTCCTTCTGTTTGAGCAAGATTGCGCAGTCGTGTAGATTTCGTCCAATCAAATTTTCCGTAATCCACGATCAATCCCCCTGTACCGGTCGCGCCACCAGAGATGTACTTCGTGGACGAGATAACTTCAATGTCTATTCCAAAGTCAAGCGCACTAAACGCACAAAACGGGATAATGGTTGTATCGGCTATCAACGGAATCGTCTCTTTTTTACATAGTTCGGAAAGCACTTTCAAATTCGCTACTTCCATTTGCGGATTGGTAATTATCTCCAAAAACAAGACGCAGGTCTTATCGTTGATATTTTTTTCAACTTCCGATAGATTCGTCAAATCGCAGAACCGGACTTCCACGTCGAACGCGGTTAAGGTATTTGCCAGAAACGAATAGGTGTTTCCAAATAGGTGCCGGGAAGTTACAATATTTGTCCCCGCTTTCGCGACAGTAAAAAATGTATTGGAAATGGCTGCCATCCCCGAGTTCAGGGCTGTAACGCCGTGAGCACCGGTAATTGCTTTAACCTGCGTTTCAAAATGCTCAACCGTTGGATTGGAAATTCGAGAGTAGGTATGGTCGAGCGTTTTTCCGCTAAAAGCCAATTCCATGGTTTCCGCGCTCTCGAAATCGAACGATACACTGTTATATAGAGGAAATGAAATACTTCCGTATGCATCCGGTTTCTGAAAACCGGCATGCAGAATCGTTGAATTGAAGGATTTTTTAGCCATTCATCAAACTTGAGTTTCGTTAAAAAATAAAGTTTTAAATAACCGGTTATCGCAACTTGGCATCCAATTTTCCTTCAATATTCTTTTGGATTTTCTGCATAACACCATCGATAATGTGGTCTGTCAGCGTTTTGCTCGTATCTTGAAGTGTGAAACTAATCGCGTATGATTTTTTACCGGCTTCGAGATTTTTCCCTTCATACACATCGAATAGACTGACATGCTTCAAAAACTTTCGCTCACTCTCATAAGCGATTTTCTCGATTTCGGCAAAAGAGACATTTTTATCCAGTAAAAATGCCAAATCGCGATACACTTCCGGAAATTTAGGTAATTCTTGATATTTTACGGCATTTGTATTGAGCGAAGTTAAGACGGTATTCCAGTATAAATCCGCGAAATAGACATCAGTTTGGGCATCAGTCAGTTTCTTTGCGGCTTCACTAACGATGCCGAATGTCGCAAGTAATTTTTTATTGGCGGCGCTGATACTCAATGCTTCCGAATAGATGTCATTTTCGTATGCTTCGATTCCCAATTTTTTCAAGTCAAATCCCAAACGAACCAAAATGTTCTGCACGTAGGCTTTCAATTCGTAGATTGTCGCTTTTTGTGTTCCGCTTGTCCAAGAATCGGCAAATTTATTTCCCGTAATCCACAAACCCAAATGATAACTTTCGTCATAAGCGGATAGGTTTTCACTCTCTACTTTATTTTCAGAATGATATTGGTAGCAATTTCCAAATTCATACAATTTCAAATCTGCATTCCGATAATTGATGTTCCGGGCAATATTTTCCATCCCGCCAAAAATCAGCGTTTGACGCATTACGCTCAAATCGTTGCTTAGCGGATTCATAATTTTTACACTCCGACTTTCGGGGTACGAAGTCAGATTGGCGTAGTAGCCGCTTTTTGTAAGGGAGTTGTTTAGGATTTCATTGAATCCTTGTGCTGTAAGTTGCTCGGAAATAAGTACTTGCAGTTTGTGGCTGTCGGGCTTTTTCGCGAAACTTAGCGTAGAGACTAAATTGTCGCCAATTTCTACGTTGTTGTAGCCGTATAGGCGTAAAATATCTTCAATAACGTCCACGTCGCGCTGCACGTCAACCCGATAAACGGGGACTTTCAACTCGTACTGTTCGTTATTTTCAGATGTGATGTCTATTTCTAATCCTTTCAGAATCTTGCCCACAGTATCGCCACCAATCGGTTTGCCAATGAGCCGGTCGATTTTCTTTTTAGCAAGCGTAACTTCAAACGGCTTAATTGGCGCAGGATATTCATCAACAATATTGCTTGAAATCGTTCCGCCGGCAACTTCCTGTATCAATAGCGAAGCTCGTTTCAACGCGTAAATCGTCATCTCTGGGTCGCAACCGCGTTCAAAACGGAACGAAGCGTCCGTATTCAATCCATGACGACGAGCCGTTTTACGGATACTTACCGGATTAAAGTAGGCACTTTCCAAGAAAACATTTTTTGTGGTTTCCGTTACTCCCGAATCCAATCCACCAAAAACGCCACCGATACACATAGGCTCATCGCCGTTACAAATCATCAAATCATCGGCGTGAAGTTTTCGTTCCGTTCCTTCCAATGTCGTAAACGGAGTTCCTTCCGGCAGATTTTTTACGCGAACAACTTTGTTCGTAATTTTATCGGCATCAAAGGCGTGAAGCGGTTGTCCCAGTTCATGTAAGATAAAATTGGTAATATCTACTACGTTGTTGATAGGACGCAAGCCGATGGTAAGTAACCGATCTTTGAGCCATTGTGGCGATTCTTGCACGGTAACTCCCGAAATAGTTACAGCCGAATAACGCGGACAAGCTTCCGGATTTTCGATTGTCACGGGGATTGGAAGAGTGTTGTTTTGAACGACAAAATTGTCGATGGAGGGCTTAACCGGCTTTATACTTTCATCGTGAAGTGAGAAATAGGCGGCTAAATCGCGGGCTATTCCGTAGTGAGAAGTCGCGTCAGCGCGATTGGGCGTGATGTCCACTTCGAGTAGTGTGTCACTTTTTATCCCAAAAAAGTTTTTGGCTAATGTGCCTACTCCGGCATCAGCCGGCAAAACCATGATACCGCTGTGGTCGTCGCTAAGTCCGATCTCACTCGCGGAACAGATCATGCCAAACGATTCTACACCACGAATTTTAGATTTTTTGATGGTAAAACTGTCATCGCCATCGTAGAGTGTCGTTCCGACAGTCGCCACAACTACTTTTTGCCCTTGAGCCACGTTTGGAGCACCACAAACGACTTGGAGCGGTTCGGCTCCGCCCACATTTACGGTAGTTACGTGTAGGTGATCCGAGTTCTCATGGTCAATGCAGGTAAGCACTTCGCCAATTACTAATCCTTGCAGACCGCCTTTTACCGTTTGTACTTCTTCTACACCGCCCACTTCCAATCCGATGGACGTTAATATTCGGGATAAATTCTCCGGTGACACATCTACGTTGATGTATTCTTTCAGCCAATTATACGATATGTTCATTTTACAAAAAACAGGAAGACTTTGAAAATTTTCACTTCATTTTGAGACCGCTTTGTCTCGTGGTTATTCCAAAAGTCCAATTATTCAATAAGTTTGCAAAGTTACAGATTTTTCTCTGTTCTCGAAAACAAAATATTTTCAAAATAAACGCGAAAAAAACTTGCGCAATTTTGCCGATTTTGTGTAATTGTGCTATTTTTGCCACACACTATTAAACAAAAACGCGAGATATGATTCAGGAAAACTACATCCGACTATTTGAAGACAGCTTTCGGAAAAATTGGGAGTTAAATGCTTTTACCGATTACGGCGAAAATCATACCCTGACCTATGCGCAAGTTGCCGAACAGATTGCGAAACTGCACCTTTTGTTTGAACAATCCGGTCTCAAAAAGGATGATAAAATTGCTTTAATTGGAAAGAATAACTCGAATTGGGCTGTTACTTATTTGGCTACGATTACTTATGGCGCAGTCATTGTCCCCATATTGCAAGATTTTAATCCGAATGATGTACACCACATTGTTAATCATTCTGAATCTAAGGCACTTTTTGTGAGTAACAGTATCTGGGAAAATTTGGAAGAAAGTAGTTTGCGTACCGTCAAAACCGTTTTTTCACTTTCAGATTACAGCCTGTTGGCGTTAACAAATCAGCCGACACCCACGCCTGCTGAAGGTAACGAGTTTGAGAATAGTATTGACAACCAGCTGCTTGAAGCTGATAAACTTTCCGGAACAAATATTAATGCAATTTTTGCGGGAAAATATGCCGGTGGTTTTCACAAAGACCATGTACGGTATGTGGACAAACACAACTCAGAATTGGTCTGTATCAGTTACACGTCCGGAACAACCGGTTTTAGTAAAGGGGTAATGTTGACCGGAAATAATTTCGCGGGAAATGTTACATTTGGTATCCGCACCAAGTTACTTGACAAGGGATTTAACATCGTGGCGTTCCTTCCGCTGGCTCATGCGTATGGATGCGCCTTTGACTTCTTGACCGCAACCGTTACCGGAAGCCACGTCCACTTTATCGGGCGCACACCGTCTGCTAAAATACTGCTGAACGCCTTTGCCGAAATACGTCCGAATGTAATTTTCTGCGTTCCGTTGATTATCGAAAAAATTTACAAAAAACAAATTCAGCCGTTAGTCGAAAAGCCTTCCATGCGTTGGGTCTTGAGTATCCCGTTTCTGGATCAAACTATTTTGGCTCAAATACGCAAGAAATTGATAGATGCTTTTGGGGGTAATTTTTCGCAAATAGTTGTCGGTGGGGCTCCACTGAATGGCGAAGTGGAAGATTTTTTCCATAAAATTAAGTTTCCGTTTACTGTGGGGTATGGCATGACGGAGTGTGCTCCCCTTATCAGCTATTCGCCTGCGAAAGAATTTATACCAAAATCAGCCGGAAAAATTCTCGATATCATGGAAGTGAAAATTGATCGTCCGGAATCATCCAATGGAGTCGGGGAGATATTCGTCCGCGGCGAAAACGTCATGTCCGGTTATTACAAAAATGAAGAAGCTACTGCGGATATTCTGGATAAGGACGGTTGGCTGCATACCGGCGATCTTGGAACGGTGGACAGTGAAGGAAACATCTTTATTCGGGGACGCAATAAAACCATGATTTTAAGTGGAAACGGACAAAATGTCTATCCCGAAGAGATTGAAGCCAAACTGAATAATATGCCTTTTGTGCTGGAAAGTCTGGTTATCGAGCAAGGTGGCAGACTGCACGCGTTGGTTTGTCCGGATTACGAAGCGGTAGATGCCGAAGGGCTGGCGCATGATAAACTGCAAGATGTGATGGAAGAAAATCGAAAACAACTGAATGCAACTGTTGCTAATTATGAAAGCATCGCAAAAATAGAGCTTTATCCGCATGAATTTGAAAAAACGCCCAAGAAGAGTATAAAAAGATATCTTTATAGCAAAACGTTTGAATCGTAGGTTTTTGAAGGAGAACTTTTGGCTTTTCTCGCGATTAATTCTTTTTTACACATCTTCAGGTAATTCTAAATCCACGCTTCCTTCGCCAATTTGCTTTAACTCCGGCATACTATTTCCGGCTATCCCTTGTATGGATCCGATGAAGTGATTGGTGTTTAGCAGTACTTTCTCGAGTTGTTTTTCTCGCTGTTTCCAGAGGCGTTCCATCATATTGCGCTCCTTAACATAGCTGTTTTGTAGCTCGCCGAAACCTTCGATAATCGCTCCGAGCTGTAGGCGAAATTCCTGACTCATCAGGTAGTCGTAGAGCATCTGCATTTTTTCACCTTTGTTGGTTTGAGAGCTGTACGCTTCACTGATTTTCAGAATGCTGTCCCGAAGTACGATTACCAGCCCCTTTAAATCAGAATACGTACATATCCACACGCCATCAATCTGTCCGATTTTTTCGATTCCGTCCGGTAATGCTTCTGTTACGATAACACAAACATTTGCTTTAACCGATACGGCGTCCGCTTTTAGTTTGCTTACCCACTCCAAACTGAATGCTTTGGTGCGCTTGCTTTCATACAAAATGATTCCGGCTTCTCCTCCGATTTGGTTCTTTACCGTTTGGATAACGTCTGCGCCTTTTATTCCTTTCCCTACTTCCGCTATAGCGTCAAAGGGGAACATGGCTCGAAGCATTTCTTCCAAAGCTAGTTCTTGCACTTCGCCTTGTAACTGCATGGAACCTTGCTCCGATTTCCGGCGCATTTCCTCTATCAGCTTCTTTTGGTCCTCCAGCTTTTTCTCAAATTCTTTGACCTGCATTTTGTGTGCTTCGTCCTTTACAGATGCTTTTTCTTCTTCTTCCTTGCGAAGTTGCTCTTTCAAAGATTCACGTTCTTTTAATAACTGTCTTTGCAACCGGATATCCAACTCTTCTTCTTTGGCTTTGAGCTGCTGTTCCTTTTGCAGAAATTCCAACTCTTTCCGGCGTGCATCTTTCAGCTTTTCGTCTTTTGCTTGGTCGGCTTCTTGGAGTAGTTTTATTTGGTTTTCAAAGTCTTGCGAAAGCGTTTTACGCAGTTCTTCCCGTTGGGTTTCCTGTTGTTTTTGAAGTTCGGTTTTCAGGCGGGTGTCATAGAGTTCTTTTTGCTTTTCGACTTCGGCTTGTAACGACTGTTCTTTTTGTTGGAAGGTAGCTTCTTTCTGTTGCAAAACTTTTACATCCTGACGGTATTTTTCATCTTGCTGTTCTTTGTATTTGAGCATTTCTTGGCGTAGAGTCTGCTTCTCGTGTTCGAGCACGTGTTTGACTTCGTCTTTCAACGCATCTTCCAGCGGAAACTCAAAATTGCAATTTGGACATTTAATTTTAGTGGTATTCATCTTTTTTAAAGAAATTACGCTAATTTCAGATTTAATACAGAGAAAGTGGAACAAATTTCGGGTAAGTAACTTATTTTGAATGATCTCAGGTACTTACTTGTCCGATAATTAGGGTAACATGATTCTGAGTTGATAACGGGATATTGTGCTGTTGTTTGGAATATAATGTGATAGGCGTTTTATGACAAAGTTTTATTTGTCATAAAACGCTACAATTACAGAAATAATTTATTACGGCATGTGTCAAGTTTAATTTTCTGTCACGTAAAGTGCTACCGTATTCTTTTGTGTGTCGATGTCGATTCTGGTCGGGTTAATCATTGACGTTTTTTTACTTTCCAACGTAATATCATAGCTCTTTCTGTCGTATTTCATTACAGAACCGGTCGCGGCATCAATAGCCCAGCCTAACAAATTCCCTAAATTAATGACACTTACTACATTAAATTCTTTGCTTAGAGTAATCAGCCTTGTTTCATAACCGCCTAATTTAAATTCTACATCCGTGTCGCTGATGCTTCGCTTTACCTGCATGGTGCAAGGGGTTTTACACTGTTCTATACCATCGATGTAGATAGTGGCTCCTTCCGGTGTACTGTTAAATGTAATTCGGTCTTTTGTGCCGGTAAAAATTGTGGCACAACTTGTCATTAGTAACGTTGTTGCTACAAGTAGCATTGTTGAGAGTTTTTTCATTTTTTAGATCGTTTTTGTTAGATTTTTAGTCTAAAATTTATTCCTACTCGTAAGGCTTTTCGGTTTCGCCCCATTTTGTAAAGTGGTTTTGGTATCCACTATAAAGTCAGTCGAATGTATTCTTTGGTCATTTTTCTTTAAAAGTGCTTTCAACTAAATATATCCCTAAGCTCTTTGTTGCTGAGTTTTCCGATCCAGTTTTCACCGGTAGCTACGGTCATGTCAGCTAAGTGTTTCTTTTGCTGAATCATATCGTTTATTTTTTCTTCAAACGTATTTTTGGTGATAAATCGGTGCACCATCACATTTTTCTTCTGTCCGATACGGTAAGCGCGGTCGGTAGCCTGATTTTCGACGGCAGGATTCCACCACAAGTCGTAATGTATCACATGGGAAGCGGCGGTAAGATTCAGCCCGGTTCCGGCGGCTTTGAGCGAGAGCAAGAAGACTTTGTCGGCACGGTTGTGTTGGAAATGTTCTACCATTCTCTCACGTTCCTGCACGGTGCATCCGCCGTGGTAGAACATAGGCTGCTCGCCAAAGCGTTCGGCAATAAAACGTTGCAGTAAATCGCCCATTTCACGAAACTGGGTAAATATCAACACTTTTTCACCGGCTTCGATAATGCTGTCGAGCAATTCGAAAAGCAACTCCATTTTGCCGGATAGAGAGGCATCGTAGTTTCTGTTTTTTAGAAAATTAGTCGGATGATTGCATATCTGTTTGAGTGCCAATATCATTTGCAAAACAAGTCCTTGTCTTTTGAACAGCGACTGCCCGTCATTATCTTCCATTCCTTCAATTTCATCCATAGCCACTTGCATCGTTTTTTCGTACAAAGCTGCCTGTTGCTTGGTGAGCAGCGCAAACTGGTTTTGTTCTATTTTGTCGGGCAAGTCGGAAATGATGGATTTGTCGGATTTCATACGTCGCATCATAAAGGGAGACGTGATTTTGCGAAAACGATTGACCGTATTTTCATCGTTAAACACCTGTATCGGTTCGCGCGTTTCGGAATTGATGTAATTGTCCAATCCTTTGATAAACGACGACAGTAGCGACAACGACTGCAAGATTTTGAACCGTTGTTTCTCGTATTGTTTTTGTTGCAGAATTTTTGAAAGCTCAATGGGTAGCTCTTCCGGTTTTGCCGTGTTTTCAACACTAACCTGCACATCAAATTCGTCTTCGCCCAATTCGGTAACGGTAACCACCGGACGATACTCGCCGGCTGTAAGAAAAAACCGGTCTAACCACACCTTGACTCCGCCGCTCAATGCCTGCTCGCCTACGCCGGTAAAGGCGTAACTTGAGCCTTTGAAAAATAAATCTTCGAACAAGTCGCCGGCGGAAGGCTTGGATATTCTGTGCGTCAACTCACTGATAAACAACGATAATAGTTCTTGTACCTGATTTTCGAGCGGTAGTAGTTTCTCGGTTTTTCCGACTTTTTTCAGCATCAGAAATAAATTCGGAGGTAAAATGCCGATTAATCGTTCGATAAGCGTCCGAACCTGTGCGTCGATTGTTGCCGGAAGCCAGCGGATGATGTATTCGCGGTTTTCGAGCTGTATGATTTGCGGTACTACATTGCCGTTGGCAACAAGATGAACGGAAGCCAGCAGAATTTTGTAAAAAGCCGCTACCGAAGGTTGGTAATCGGGCAATCGGTCGGGATTCAACGCAAAAAGCGCCGGAATAAGTTGCTCGTTGGTTGTAATCGTATGATTCTCACCGGTTATTTCTACGTGATTGTTATTGTCAATGGTAAAAGCCAGCGTGGTGTGGTAATTTATTTCGGGATTTTGTTTGTGTGCCGGATAAATCGCTTCAATATGTAATTTTTTGGATAACAGTCGTTTCGCATCTCTCGCGTTGCGTGTAAAGCGCGCATTAAATTTTTCGCGAAAATTTCCCGAAGCGTAAAACGGTGGTTCATCGGGTAAAAGCATCACGATGGTTTCGGCGATGTCGTTCAGCTTCGAAAAATCGACCCGTTCATACGCTTTTTCTTCATCGTAATCCGGAATTTTCTTTTTGGAAACCTTTAAAATACGCGATAATGAAACGATTTCGGTTTTCTTCTGATTTTCAATCTTTATTCCCCGTTTGTTCAGTTCTTCAATCAGATTGACGTTGTGAATCTCAAAAACAAGAAAAGGATTGTTGTCTATCTCGCGGCTAATCATATAAATAACCGCCGCCAGATGCTTGCACGGTACAGCCCAGTCGGGGCATGAACACTGCATTTTGAAATCAGTCCATTGGCGGGGAAATACTTTGAGACCGGCATTCTCGGCAATGGTTAGGATTTCGGGGTCAAGTTCGCGATTCAACAATTTAGAAATCAGTGCCGGACGGCTTATTATCCCTTCCATCAGCGCGTCTATCTGCTCATCAAAAAAAGGGGGTACAATAACCGTTACGTTGTACGGACGGGGGCGGCTTCCGGCTACTTTTGCCAAAATCTGGTTGCCTTTGAATTTTATCTCTTTCACATATCCGTTGCGGGCATAGGAAGCCCCTCGCGGTAAGCGGTTATCGTAATCTACATTCTCCAATGAACGCAACCAATGCTCGCCCCACCACGTTTTTCCGAATTGAATAGCCATAAGAAATTTAGTTGTCTTGTTTCTACCTTTTTCTGAAAACAAAATTAGCATAAAACGTTGAAAAAATCGCTATTCTCCGATGAAACGTTTGAAAAATAGAATTTTTTCGTGTTCGATAATTCCTATTTTATCAAATTTTCCGTCTTTACCCGCGCTACGCTCAACGCTTTCAACATCCAACTCGGGAGTGCTTTTTCGGGTGGACGATTTTTTAGATTGATAGCCAAACCGAATTTTTTTGCGATGGGGACTTTGTGTGTCTCCACAAATTCAATCAGCGTACCATCCGGATCTTCGATGTAGGCGAATTGTCCGGCGGCATCCCCCATGTCAAAGGAGCTTCCTTCTTTCATGTTTTGTGTGGTATCCACGGTAAACGGATGTCCTTTCGCGACACAGTATCTTCCCAACGCTTCCATATTCCGTATGTCGAAACAAACCTGAATAAATCCGGGATCGCCCCAATACCGTCCTTCGTACAGCTTACGCGGGGTACGTTCCAAAGCCTGTACCAGTTCAATGTACGATGTGCCAAACAGTTTACTAAAAGCTCCTTTGCGTGGTTCGGAATGTGTCAACAAGCGACGACGGAATTTTTGTTCACCGGATGGAAGCCCTTTGAAATCGTCAAACACATCCGTTTCGTCGGCTAAAATTGTATCGTATCCTAAAATATCGCTGTAAATGGTCATTGATTTTTCGATGTCGGTAACGCCGATGCTTACGCCTACGGCGCCGCCGGTCAGCCGATTTTCGTCTTTGAAAATATAATCGTCCTGAATAACCTGAAATAGATTGCCATACGGGTCTTTTACGTAAAAAGTCCGGTTGCCGTCCAAGCTCCCGCTCAAACCGGTAACGACATCCACTTTTGGATTTTTCGAAAATTCTTCAAACGAACGGGCAGCATCCTTGCTTTTTACTTTGCAAACCAGCACACCCAAATCGCCCATGTGGAGTTCAAAATCCATACGTTTGGGTTTTCGTTCGGCGTACTGCCACACTTCAAAACCACCGCCACCCTGCATGTTCACCGCGATACAGGCGTGTCGCCGTTGTGGTACGCCACCCGTGTAGGGCAACATGAGTTCTGCCACCTTGTTGTCTTCCAAAATGCGAATGTCCATGTTAAACACGTCAATGTAGTATTTCCATGCTTCGTACAGGTTCTCTACACCGATGCCTACCTGCTGTATGCCGGAGATGATAAACGTGTCCTTGTTTGTTGTTTGATTTGCCGGGTTTGAAGTCATGTTGGGATGGATTATGTGTTGTTGTGTCGTTTTATTTGTTGAGACAATTAATAGTCTGAATAATTGAAATTTACAGTTTTTTTTTCTACCGCTTTTATCCTGTAAATTTGGTAAATATTTTCGAAGAATCCCTTTTTACCACAATACTATACAAGCACTTTTTGGTTATTGTATTCACTGAAAGTTATACTTTTTTTCTGTTTTGGATTGTTTTTTAGTTCAAAGATATAAATGGCTCTCTATATCGGTTTTAATTGTTATCATTTGTCTTTTTTAATTAGGGACTAAACCTATTTTTAAATTCAATTTATCCCTAAAATCAATAGGTATATCATTCCAATGTTCAGCTAAAATATCAACCAATTGTTCTCCATTAATTAAGCCGATTCTTGGAAAGCCTTGTTCAACCGCAATTTCTTTTGCGGCAGGTTGATAGTTTGCAGTCGTAATAAACGCGCCTTGTCCGCCGGCAGGGATGTTAGATCTTAACGCTTTCACAACGTTTGCGTTTATTCTTGAACCAAGTTTGTAGCGTTTCGCTTGAACAAACAGTTTTATTTTAGCCATATTGGGCACGTTCAATTCTCCGGTAGCATCTACGCCACCGTCTCCCACTTTTCCTTTGTGTTCCGAACCTTCAAATCCAAGAGCATTCAGAACATGTGTAATTAAAATCTCAAATTCCTGATCGTCTAATTCAAGTATTCTGTTCAAAATTGAAGTGTAATAATCAACTTGAATATTTGTTTCACTATCCGGGACTAATTCCGGCTTTCCGATGGTCGTAAAAAAATTCTTTTTGTGATTTATGTTGAAAACTGTCAGAGAAGAACGAATTGTATTCTGGAAAGGAACTGAAAATTGGCTTCTTTGAATTGGCTTATTGTTCCATTTTACTTTTTTGCGATGCAAGTATGGACAACCGTCAGAATTGTCAGCGAAAAAATACGCGTTAGGCTCTACAATTCCATAGTAAATAAATTCTGTGTCTTGCGCAGGCGTAATTACATAATCGCCTGTTTTCATTTCTACAAGAAATCGTGCTATTTGTCCAACTTGTTGTCCAATAACGACATTGCTTGTGTCGTTTGGATACTCGATTTTATACAAAGGATATAGTTCGTCTCTCGTTACAATGTTAGAAAGGTTGCTATTTGGCAACCAACCAATAGCAACGTAATTACCGTCAAGAAATTGTTTCGTGTAGGTTCCAAATTCTGCTCTTATACAGTAAATTCCGATGTTTTCTGTACTTGATTTGTCCATTGTACTTTCTTGTTCTAAAAAATCTGTCGTTTCCTACGTAACTTTAATTTTTCGTACCATTTTTCTTGCCATTCCAGGCAAAAATCGCTTGATGTGTACCATCAGTAGTTCTTTGCCACCAACGAGTATTTCCGGTTTTTGGTGTCGGATAGCGGTTACAATCTTTTTGGCGGCTTTTTCGGACGAGATACCACCGGCTTGTCCGTCGTCCATTCGAGCGTGCTTGTTCCCGTTGGCTTCAAGGGCATTGTAGGAAATGTTGGTTTTGACCCGTCCCGGACAAACCATCACTACACGTATGTTTTTATCGTAATATTCTGCTTGTACGGTTTCAAAAAAACCGTAAAGTGCGAATTTTGAAGCGGCGTAAGTCGAACGCAGCGGGAATCCGAATTTTCCGGAAATGCTAGTGGTAACGGCAATTGTTCCGCCACCGTTTTCAATCATTGCAGGCAAAAGTCGCTTGGCGATTTTTACAGGGGCAAAGAAATTAACGTCCATTATTTTTTTATCGACCGAAAAATTGGTCTCAATCGCTTTGGAACGTTGGCTGATACCCGCGTTGAGAAACACGGTATCTACTTTTCCGAAAAAAGTCAAGGCTTTGTCGGTCAGCGCGTCCAATCGCTCAGTCGCTGACAAATCGAAAGGAAGTATCTCACACTCCGCGCCTAATTCAACACACTTTTCCCGCACTTTTTCCAATTGTTCTTCACGTGTTGCGGATAGAATCAAATTTGCTCCTTGCTTGGCAAATAAGTAGGCGCATGCTTCCCCAATACCGGACGAAGCACCCGTAATCCAAATCGTATCCGTTTTTTTATTCCCCAATGGTAACGTTTGGGGAGATGTGGTATGTGAATTTTGCATCGTGTGTTTTCAACTTGGACTTTGACAGTACGGTGTATGTGTTCGCGGATAAATTCGAAATTATTTTTTCGGTAGCGTGTGGCTCAGTCGCTATAAACCGCGGCGTTCCACAGTTCGTCTCTATAGCCGTTGATTTCGTGTGGTTCGCACTGTTCTACATTTTCGACTTTCTGAGACGTATAAATCATTTGTTCCAAAAAGAGTGGCGCGCGATTGGCTCCTTCGCCGATATTGACGATTACAGATTCGCCGTTTTTAATTAATCCCTTTTCCAAGGCTTTGAAAAATCCGGCTACGCAAACGGCTGAAGCCGGTCCGGGAATAACTTTTTGCTCATAAGCAATCAATTTTCCCACGGGAACGAGCTTCTTTTCTTCCATTCGGACGAAAGTACCCCCCGTTTTTTTTACCAACTTGGCAATAATCGGATAGGTAGCAGGATTGCCCGTAGCCAGCGTAGGAACATCTGTTTGTGGATTTGGTATGATGGGGTAGTCTTTCTCAAAACCGTCGGGAAATCCGGCGGCTTCTGCTTTTTCCCAAGCCTGCACCATCGGATCGCATCCGTCGGATTGTACCAAGATCATTCTGGGATTTGTTAACTCCGGCATGATGGGATTTAGTTCGCGAATACCTTTGTCAATGGCAAGTGGACCGGTACCGCCACTTACCGCCTGAATATACACGCCGGGCATTTTGCCGATTTGACGCAGCCATTCGAATACCATCGTCTTTTTGGCTTCGACGCGGATGGGGTCGATGTTGCCGGTGGACATCGGGATGTTGTGGATTTTCGCATAGCCTGCCGCTATTTCTTTGGCTTTGGCGTAGTCGCCCATCACACGAAAGACCTGCTGTCCATAAGAACTAATGGTGGCTTCTGATGTTTTGATGGCATCTTCGGGCATGAATACCGAACAATTTACACCTGCTTTGGAAAGGTATTTGGCGTAAGCCGTGGCGGAATTTCCGGTGGATGCGATGCAGTATTGTTTCAGCCCGATTTCGTTGAAAATACTTGCCGCAAGCGAAGCCGCTATGTCTTTGAAAGTTCCGGTACCGCCGTTCAAATCATTTCGATATACGTTTACTTCAATGTCGAGACCGTATTTTTCTTTCGCGAAGTTTTCCAGAAAGTTCCACCTTTCCAACGGAACGGCTCCTTCATTAAACGAGATGATGTGTCGTTTGCGAAGCAAGGGTAAGAAGGAAAAATATTCCCAAAAACTTTCAGGGGTTGACTTCCAAATCCGATTCAATTTGTTGTAATTTCGATTATACCAAACTTCGGAATGCTTACTACCACATTTCGGACATTGTTGTCCCTGTTCGAACCAAGTCCAGAAGTCCGGGGTAACGTGGCCGCATTGGGTGCATTTTAGTTCGTACTTGTATTGAATTTTTATGCGTAACATGGTAGTTTTATTTGAGATTTTATCTTTTGCGTATTTGGTTCGGTCTGACATAAGAAGTTCAAATCCGTTTAGCAATTCAAAAAAAGACCAAGCGGATTTGAGTAGGGCTGTTTATCGCAATGCTTTTTCCTGCACTTCGTCAGAATTGTATTTTCCGGCTTCGAGATTTACTTTGATTTTTTTGAATACTTCAATGGTTTCTTCTACTTCTCGCATCGTGTGGGAAGCTGTAGGGATAAGGCGAAGCATCAAAACATCTTTTGGTACTACCGGATAAACCACGATTGAGCAGAAAATGCTGTGATTTTCGCGCAAATCAATCACGATGTTGGTACCTTCAGGAACAGATCCGCTGAAATATACCGGTGTGATGGGCGATTGCGTATTTCCGATGTTAAATCCTTCAGCAACTAATCCGCTTTGCAATGCTTTGGCTATTTTCCATAGATTTTCTTTTATTTCAGGCTGGTTTTGCAGAATATCCAACCGTTTCAACGCGCCGATGACCATGGGCATAGGTAATGATTTAGCAAAAATCTGCGAACGAAGGTTATATTTTAGTGAATCAACTATCTGCCTGTCAGACGCGACAAATGCTCCAATGCCCGCCATTGATTTGGCGAAAGTAGCAAAATAAATATCTATTTCGTCCATCAGTCCAAAGTGTTCGCTGGCTCCCGCTCCGGTTTTACCCATGGTGCCAAAGCCATGCGCATCGTCAATCATCAGCCGAAAATTGTATTTTGCCTTCAACGCTACAATGCCGGGAAGATTTCCCATATCGCCCGACATGCCGAAAACTCCTTCCGTGATTACCAAGATTCCACCGTTGTTTTCTTCGGCGTGTTTGGTGGCGAATTTCAGCATTTTGTCGGCGCGCTCCATATCGTTGTGCGGAAATACGAAACTCTTTCCGCCTTTAGATTTATGCAGGAAGATGCCGTCCATGATGCAGGCGTGAGACTCTGAATCATAGACGATTACATCGTTTCGCGTACAAAGCGAATCGATGATGGAAACCATGCCTTGATAGCCGTAATTGAGTAGATAGGACGCTTCTTTTTTCTCAAATTTGGCAAGCCTTTCTTCCAATTCTCGGTGGTACTTTGTTTGTCCGGACATCATCCGTGCGCCCATCGGATATGCCATGCCCCACTCGGCGGCGGCTTCTGCATCGGCTTTTCGCACTTCCGGATGGTTGGCGAGTCCCAAGTAGTTGTTCAAACTCCATGTAATAACTTCACGTCCCTGAAATTTCATTCTGGGTCCGATTTCTCCTTCGAGTTCGGGAAACATAAAATACCCTTCCGCTTTTTTGCGGTATTGTTCGAGTGGTCCGGCTGCGCTTTTCAGCCTGTCAAAGATGTCTTGCATAAATATTTTTACTCTCTTTTTTAAAAATTTAACTACAAAAATACGTTTTCTTATTCATATTTCAAAATGTAACGACTATGCAAAATAATTTTGACTTAAGGCGTGATTGATGACGTATTTTGCGTGTCCTTCGTAAAAAATAAATTTTTAACCGGACGTAAAATATGATTCTTTTAAGGCACTTCGTTTTTGTCTCTTTTATGAATTTAAGAGCTTGGGCAAATCGTTTTCGTATTCATATTTGTAAGCATCCGCGTATTGTGGGCGAATAGCACCGTTGGCGACGGTTAATGCTTGTTGGTTTTATTTGCTTGTGCTTTATTTGTTTGCGAACCGAAAAGCGGTAAACGTATATTGATATTTGCCACACCGTGAAAATAAAAAAGGGACAGCAAGTGCGCGTCCCTATCTTCTGCAAGTGGTCTCAGTCGTTGCATACAATGTCTGTCGGCTATTGACTTTTTTATTGACTATGAGCCCCTCCCGAAACTAACGATGAAGTATTTTAATACTCAATCCTTTTTGTGTTGACCATCCCGATTTATCGGTAAGGCGGATAAAAAAATGATAATCCCCTTCGTCGTATAATCCGGTTTTATCTTCGGAAGGGATTGAAATTGACAGGTTTGTCCGATATTCTTTTACTCCCGCCGGAACATCGAAATCTTCGATAAACGTGAAAGGATTCACAGGAGATTGAATGGGGTCAAAACTACATTCGGCAACTTCGGTGCTGTGTGAGTGGTGGTCGAAATTGTTGTGGATATCAATGCTAAATGCTCTAACAGAACCCAATTCTGCGTTATCGACAAACCGTACCTTTAAATTAAACGATTCTCCGAAATACAGGGTGTCGCAATTTAAAGGAAAGGCATTCGTCGTCGTCAAATCGATTGTCGGTTTTTCCTTGTCAATATCTTCGTTGTTTTCGCAAAAATTCAACGAGAAGATTGACAGGATTACTAGTAACAAAAAATGTAATATTTTCATTGAAAAAATAGTTAAGGGCAGGTAAAAAAAGCCTGCCCTGATTAGCTATAGATTAATGACTATCGGATAACGACTTGAAATAGCCAAGTTTTGCTTGGCATCTTCGCTTCTCACAAGCAAATAGTAGTTGCCCGATTTCCAGGCATTAGCACCTGTAATGGCAGCCGGCGTCATGTTGTTGTCATTCGCGGCACCTACCTTAATCGATACCGTAAATTCGGTTTCATCCGGGTCTTCGCCAAAATCGTGGGTGTGAAGCATCACAATTGTTTTGCTGCCTGCGGCACCCGTAACAGCCGCGTCGGCAATATTGTCCGATTCATATACCAAAGCGACCAGCATGCTTGCTAAGGAGACATTATCGGTTATCGTACCGGAAATGGAAATAGTCTGACCGGTAGTGAATGCTTGTCCACTTGTCGGAGCCGATTTAATGGTAATTACGGGAGCTTCAGTATCTACCAGTTCTTCGATGGCTATCTCTGCTTCAACGATTGTCGAGTTGCCTTGCAGGTCGGTAACTATCAGGTGTAAATGATAATCGCCTGCCGTCGTTGTTGCCGGAATATCAACATGCTTATGAAAAGTGGCGTTTTTTAGACCGGAAAATTCAGTATATTCGGCTTCAATTTCATCGCCCGTTCCATCTTCTTTGTGTATTTCTACAGTTACCTTATCAATTTTTCCTTCGGCAATAATTTCTGCATCCAAATGCAAATCAGCACCGATATAAGCTACATGGCTATCACCGATTCCTACTTCCAATCCACTGATGATGGGTTTGGCTACTTCATCTTCACACGAAGTAAAAATGAAACTCGCGGTAAAAACGGATACGAATGTGAACAATAATGCTTTTGTTTTCATCATTTTAAAATTTAACTGTTTGTAAATCATCTAATTTTGTGTTATTTTCCCCGAAAAGGGAATGGATATGTTCATAATAAAATTTCTGCCCGCTTCGGGCACGTTAATCAGCCGGTAATAGCCGGTATGATTAAAATATTTGGTGTTGAACAGGTTTTGTCCCTGTATGGAAACGTTTATACATTGATTGAAAAAGGAAATATCTCCTCCCATCCCTACATTGACCAATTGGTAACTGTCGGTAGGTTCTTCGGGCGGTACAATATTATTTTGGGGTGCGGTAATCCTGTAATCTACAGACAAGTAGGCGTTTTCAACGCGTTTAATCTTTTGTTTTTGATATTTTAGGTTGAAAATAGCCGATGCCGGTGGCGAAAAGGGTAGGGTATAGCCTTTTTTAGCTCCGGAAAGTTGCTCGGAGTAAACATACTCCGCAATGAGTCCTAACCGTATCGGTTTCAATAGCTGATAATGTGCATGCAACTCGGCACCGTATCTGAAAACTTTACTTTGTGTGTAATAAAACACCTGATTTCCATTCCCATAAAGCCTGTCGTGTTCCGAAGTAGGGTTCAGGTAAATGTAATTGGAGAAGTAATTTAGAAACGGTGTCGCTCCAATCGAAAATTTCTCCGAAGCAAATTCAACTCCCGCGTCCAATTGATAGGATGTTTCGGGAGACAAATCCGCATCGCCGACTTCGTAGCTGAAATTATGATAATTAACGCCGTTGGCAGCAAGCTCTTTGGCTATGGGCATACGGAAACTTGTACCGATATTGACTTTGTACGACCATTGTCCGGGATTGTAATTATATCCTATCGACCACGTGAAATTTGAAAAATCACGATGAATATTACCGGATCTTTGCAAGTACTGCTCGGTTGCGTTCTCATTCTCAATAACCGGAGAAGGAAACCAATCGCAGTATTTCGCTGTAACAATGTTCCCTAAATCATACCGGATACCGGCTTGAATCAGGCTTTTTTCAAATAGTGTGTGTGTCACGAAAATAAAACCACCCCAATAGAACTGTCTGAAGGCGGGAATAATAAACCCCCTTCCATCAATTTTATTGTCCTGAAATTCGTTGTTTATTCCGGAATGAAACTGAGTTTTGGTTGATAACGAGTACGAAAATTTCACATTTCCGGAATACACCCGTTTGTCAAACAGACGTTCCAAGTCGGGGTCAAAATCCAATGAATCGGGAAATGTTGCCGGCATATATCCATGCTGTACATATTGACTCCATTCTTGACGATAGTTATGCTGAAAACCCAAATCAAATTCAATTTTCATGTTTTTCCAACGGAAGGAGCTGCTATTAATCGCCTTGAAATGGTTAACTGTCTGATAAGGGTAATTAATATCCCTATTCGATTTGTCGTGCAACTCAGAGTCCACATTACGGGGTTCCAAACCGTGTGCATTGGCGAAAAGCCCACTTTTACTGCTTACATTGCTCAGATAAAAACGGCTTTGAAACCGCTCCTTGATTATCCCGAATGACAGATGGAGATTTTGCTCTTTTCCTGCAGTATTGCGTAGATGATGTTTATGCAACGCAGCACGGTACGAGTATATATCTACACTATCGGTTGGGGCTTTATAGTCGCCATAATCAAGTAAGGTTGCGCGGAAATCGACAAACAACGCTTTTTCCCTGCCATACAGCGAAGTCGAAGTGCCTAAAAAATCATTGTTTGTTTTACCCGTCAGGTCAACGGTACCCCCAAACGAATTTTCGGCAGGGACTTTCTTGCTTTTTAGGTCAATGATTCCGCCAATAGCGTCTGAACCATACATGAGCGACGCGGGCCCTTTTATCACTTCGATGTGGTCAACCGCGTACTGGTCGATTTCAAGCCCGTGGTCGGTTCCCCACTGCTGCGCTTCGTGTTTGATGGTATTTTCGACGACAGCCACCCGGTTAAATCCAAGACCGCGGATAACCGGTTTTGACTGACCCGAACCAATGTCAATCGTAGTTACTCCGGGTAATCTTTCTAACGAATTCATAAGGCTGCCACCCAAGTTTTGTCTCAGGTAATCGTCATTCACAACTTCCAGATTGAGCGATGATTCTTTTATGCGCGTTTCAGTGTAGTTATCGGTAACCACCACTTCCTGCAAACTAAGCGCGGAAATAGTTAATCGCGCGGTGTAGGTTCGATTTCTATCGATATAAATGGTGTCAATCCTTGTTTTATAACCAACATACGAAATCTCAAGCGTATATTCGCCTTTTGGTATATCAACCGGACCAAAAACCCCGTTGGTATCTGTTATTGTACTCTTTTTAATAGGATGCAGATATACGGACGCGCCTGTTAATGGCGCATTGTTTTCATCGACAACTTTACCGGTAAACAGAAATAGATTTTGACCGAAAGTAAAACCATAAAACGTACACATGCTTACTACCAGCACAAGAAACTTGTTCATGTCAAAAAGATTGAAATGAATTGTCTGAAAAAAAGATGGGAATACGTCGCTTGAAAATTATCCTTTTTATTACGACTCAGGTTTAAGAAATGCTTACGGGTGGAGCTCTTGCCGGTTTTTTTGAAAAATCTTGTTTTTTGTATCGCAGAGTAACTATTTCATTGAACACGCAATTTATCTCAGAAATTTTTGCTTTTAAAATGAGTATATCAGACCGGTCATTTGATGAAAATTGATATTCACAAATCGGGCATAAATTATCTTTCTGGCTTATGATAGTCGTAAGAGCGTGGGATTGGTTTTCAGAAGAATATTTTTTACCGCCAATCAGATGTTTGTGCTCGTGATCACGCGAATGATGCCAAACGATATGTGCCGACTGAAATACGATTGGAAAGAAGAAAATTCCAAACAAAAGGACTGCAATATGTTTTCTTAAACGAATCACTTAATTACTTACGTAGTGTAAAGAATAATTTTTTGGTAACCAACGTTTTATCCGAGATTGTTGCTTCGCAAAAAGACAGAATATCTGTTAGCGATTAACTCATTAATCGGGAGTAATAACTACGCCAACTTTATTGGAGTGGTCCTGTCAAATATGGACCATTTTCATAAATGCAAATATATTTCATTTGCAATAGTGATGCAAAATTAGGATGATTTATCGAAAAACAAAGCAAAATTGCAATAAAAAATCAAAACGAGCCATTTTTTTGATAAATGAGACGTGCAGTAAAGGCTGAAGTCATCACTCAACCGAATGTATGGCAAGAGTCTTTCGAGCATTTATTGCCAATAGCCGATAGAGAGCGTGAAAAAAAAGATTGAACGGTGGATTGAAAAACGGTCGGAAGGTAACACACAATATGCTTAAGCCACGCACTGTCAGTAATTATAGCTTTTGTGCATTATTCCAATTCGTAACGGTTTGATAAGTTGAAACTCCGGAATCACAGTTTGCTCGTGTTTTCGACACTTGAGTGATAGAATATCGAAAAAATTGTCCAAAGCATCTGTACGAGAGTATATCACAGATGAGTTTATTTAATCCCTGTAAAATGGTATTTTCTGGCTTCAAGAAAGAAATAGAGTAAATCAGTTAATCATCAATCTCCATCTTCAAATTTTTTCTCAACTTCTCCAGAATTGGTTGCTCCTCTACCATCCGGTTGTAAATATCTTGAGGGTGCTGTCGTTTTTTTTGCTCAGTTTCAGGGGTATATTCAATCTTAAGGCGAATGTCACCGTTGTTAAGCTCATTTCTGAGAAAACTCAAAATATCCATTTGCAAAAGTTCTTTTTCTTGAAATACATTATCCACAAAGACTTCAATGGTTGATTCATCCTTTTTGGTAGGGAGATGATTTTCGAGAAAGGCTTTTGTTGACAAGTCTAAATCTGTTTTTTTCCGGTATTGCTCCCATTTTACCAATAATTTTTCTTGCGAAAAGCTTTTTGATAACAATTCCATGACAGGCTTTGGAGCTGTAGATTGTTCTTCTTCGTTTTTTTTAGATGAGTTGATCGAGATGCTTTTCGGAACATTTGGATTATTTGGAATCGGTCTTGTTGTGATCTGCTTTGAAATTTGACGTGGAACATCAGCAACAGATTCCGTTTTTGGCGCTTCTGATTGAGTTTCGGAAACAGATACGGCACCTACGAGTGCGGAAGAATCCGTATCTCCGGTCTGGTTATCTGTTTTGATTTCAGGAACTGTTTTTTGTGGGAGAGTTTCAGTTGCCTGCGAATCTATTTTTTCAATGACCGATTTCTCATTTGTCGTCAGTTCTTTTTTTTTAGGATTTTGCAATTGGCATATTTTAATCAAGGCTATCTCAACCAGCAATCTTTTATTTCGGCTCAACCGATAGTTCAGATCGCATTCATTGCTGATTCTCATGGCGTCGAAAAGAAAATCAGTTGGACAAACAGCTGCTTGTTGTTTGTATTTTTCGCCAATATCCGCGCCCACTTCGAGTAGCCGGATGGTTACCGAATCTTTGCAGACTAATACATCCCGAAGGTGAGAACTAAATCCGGAAACAAAATGCTGCGCTTCAAAACCTCTATTCAGAATTTCGTTGAAGACTAACAATGTGTTACTTACATTACCTTCCAACGCGTAATTTACAAGTCGGAAGTAATATTCGTAATCCAAAACATTGAGATTCTCGATGGTGGATTGGTAGGTAATATTCTGTCCGCAAAAACTGACCAACTGATCGAATATGGAAAGCGCGTCACGCATGCCACCATCGCTTTTTTGTGCGATAACATTCAGGGCATTATCGTCAATCGTTACCCCTTCTTGTGATGCAACGTATTGGAGGTGATTTACGGTATCCGTAATGGAAATGCGATTGAAATCGTAAATCTGACAACGAGATAAAATGGTTGGAATAATTTTGTGTTTCTCGGTGGTGGCTAAAATGAAAATGGCATGCGCGGGAGGTTCTTCCAATGTCTTTAAGAAAGCGTTGAAAGCCCCTTGTGAAAGCATATGTACCTCATCGATGATATAAACGCTGTATTTCCCAACTTGTGGCGGAATACGGACTTGCTCCGTCAAAGAACGAATATCGTCAACGCTGTTGTTGGATGCCGCATCTAATTCGTGTATATTGAACGAGCGTTGATTATTAAATGTCTTACAACTTTCACACGTGTTACATGCTTCATATTCATCAGTAAGATTCTCGCAATTGATGGTTTTTGCAAATATACGGGCGCACGTAGTTTTGCCGACGCCTCTTGGTCCGCAAAATAAATACGCGTGTGCCAGCTTATTACTTTTTATCGCGTTTTTAAGGGTGGTGGTAAGAGAATCCTGTCCTACTACCGAGCGGAAAGTCTGGGGTCTATATTTGAGTGCCGAAACAACGTAAGAGTCCATTAAATAATCTTATTTTAGAGTAAAAAGTAGATTACAAATGTACGCTTTTTTTATTGAAAGGCAATGTTGAACGTTTTGAATACAGAGAAAATGTGTTTCACTTTTTAGATGACTTTCTATCTTTTCAGATAATATTTTTTCCAATTTCTTCTTTTTGGAATAAAAATGAGTGTTACACAAGAATTTAACCGAAAACTCATGATTGTTGCGAATCATTTTAAATAAAAATCCATTTCGCAAATGAACAAAACGTGATAATTCTTGTTTCTCCTAAAGTTGATTTACAGAAAAAATTCTTTAATAATCGAGATTAAAAAAGTATCTTTGCATCAATTTCTTAAAAAAGAAAATTCAGCAACTTGCAATAATTACTTAGTTTGCAGTCTTACAACTTAGTTTTAAGATGACTTGGATTTATTTAACTACTTGTTCTAATGACAAATACGATAAAAATAAACAAAGGACTGGATATTAAAATCGACGGAAAAGCGGTTGAGAAAATCTCCAAAATCAAGCCGTCAAGCGTCATTGAAATTAATCCGGACAATTATCACGGCATAGTCCCAAAAATGATTGTTAAGGGTGGCGAAGCCATTCAAGCCGGTACGCCGCTATTTTACAACAAGAACTGTGAAGAAATGAATTTTGTCTCACCGGTTAGTGGCAAAGTGCGCGAAGTGGTGCGTGGCGAAAGAAGGAAAGTGATGCGTATCGTTATTGACGTTGATGCTGATGTCGATTACAAGAAGTTTGACGTGAAAAATACGGGTAAAGAAATTAAGAGTATCCTGCTTGAATCGGGTTTGTGGGCATTGATTAAGCAACGTCCATACGATGTTATTGCTAATCCCGACCACACGCCCAAAGCGATTTTTATCTCGGCGTTTGATACCGCACCATTGGCACCTGACTACGAATTTGTGATGAAAAATAAGATGGATGAGTTTCAGGCAGGAATTGATACTTTGTCAAAACTCACTTCCGGTAGAATTCACGTTGGGTTAAAGTCGCCAAATTCTATTTTTGCATCCCTAAAAGAGGCTGATACAACTGTTTTTATCGGTCCGCATCCCGCGGGGAATGTAGGGGTTCAAATCAACAAAGTAAATCCTGTAAATAAAGGCGAAGTTGTTTGGACAATCAATCCGCAAGATGTTGCTGTCATTGGTCGATTGATGACAAAAGGAATCGTAGATATGTCCAGAATTGTCGCGCTTACCGGGCCTGAAGTAGACAATCCTCAGTATTTCGAAACAGTTGACGGAAACGGCATTGCCGAAATCGTCAAAAGCAATGTCAAATCAGTAGCTTATCCACTTCGTTATGTAAGCGGAAATTTATTGACGGGAATAAAAATCAACGAAAACGGCTTTCTAACACCTTCAGCTTCGCAGATTAGTGTTATTGACGAAGGTAGCGAAACACACGAAATGTTTGGGTGGGCAATGCCCAGATTAGATAAATTTAGTGCCGGTAATCTTTTCTTGACTAAACTTTTTCCACATAAAAAGTTCAAATACGATGCCCGCTTATTAGGTGGTCCGCGCTCTATTATCATGTCCGGCGAATGGGATCGTGTTTTCCCGATGGATATTCTTCCCGAGCAATTGATAAAATCAATGATGGCTCTTAATATTGAACGTATGGAAAGACTTGGAGCCTACGAAGTCGCTCCTGAAGATTTTGCACTCTGTGAATTTGTCGATACATCAAAACTGCCTTTGCAAGCTATTGTTCGAGATGCTTTGGATAAATTCAAAGAAGAGGTAGAATAACAACCGACTTTATCAAAGCATCCCTGTCGAATCATAAAATTAGATTACCTGATAACCATCAGTCTTATGTTTAAAAATCCTGACAATGAATAGTCTAAAAAAAATAGTTGACAAAATAAAACCAAACTTTTCTCCCGGCGGTAAGTTTGAAAAATTACATTCTACTTTTGATGCAATCGAAACATTCCTATTTGTTCCCAATACAACATCTAAAAGCGGAACACACATCCACGACGCGGTAGATAGTAAGCGAACCATGATAATGGTCGTTATTGCTTTAATCCCTGCCTTGTTGTTCGGAATGTATAATGTTGGTTATCAGCACTATTTGTCAATAGGTGCGAGCAACATCGGCTTTTGGTCTATATTTTGGTACGGATTTTTAGCCGTTCTTCCTATTGTCGTTGTATCGTATGTAGTCGGATTGAGTATTGAGTTTGCGGGAGCCCAGATTCGTAAAGAAGAAGTGCAAGAAGGCTTTTTGGTTACCGGAATTTTAATCCCGCTCATTGTGCCGGTTGACACCCCCCTATGGATGATTGCCGTAGCAACGGCATTCGCGGTTATTTTTGCCAAAGAAGTTTTTGGCGGGACCGGAATGAACATCTTCAATGTCGCTTTAGTTACGCGTGCGTTCTTATTTTTTGCCTATCCACAATCCATGTCCGGCGATCAAGTTTGGATTAGAACCGGAGAAACTTTTGGGTTAGGCGGTGGCAGTTTGGTTGACGGATTCTCTGGAGCGACCCCGCTCGGGCAAATCGCTACATCTCCACACGCCCACGAGCAAATTGTCAATATGATGGGGCAACCGTATTCGTTGATGGATACCATTGTAGGATTGATACCCGGCTCTATTGGTGAAACTTCCATCATCGCTATTGCTCTCGGGGCAATTATCCTGTTGGTAACGCGCGTTGCCAGTTGGAAAGTTATGTTCTCGGTCTTTGCCGGTGGTGCTTTGATGGGGTTGATTTTCAATCAATTTGGACCCGATACGGCATCCGCTAATCTTCCATGGTTTTATCATTTGACGCTTGGCGGTTTTGCTTTTGGAGCGGTATTTATGGCAACAGATCCGGTAACTTCGGCTCGTACCGAAACCGGCAAATGGATTTTCGGATTCTTAATCGGTGCTTTAGCCATTATTATTCGGGTACTCAATCCCGGATATGCCGAAGGGATGATGCTCGCGATATTACTGATGAATATCTTCGCACCGCTAATTGATTATTATGTTGTAGAAAGCAATATTAAAAGTCGTCTGAAAAGAGTTGCCAACAAGTAAAAACTGCAATGAAAATGAACACAAACAAAAATAGTTATACTATAATATATGCCATCGTCATGGTGGCAATAGTCGCGTTGTTGCTGGCTTTAGTTTCGGGAGCTTTGAAGGAAAAGCAGACCGCGAACGTAGAATTGGACAAGAAAAAGCAGATACTCAGTTCTTTAAATGTGGAGTTGAGCGGGCAGAATATTGAAAGTCTTTACAACCAATATATTCCCGGCGCAATGGTGATAAATAGCAAAGGTGAGACCATTTCCGAAGATAGAGAAAAAGCATTCAGTATTGACATTGCCAAGGAATTAAGCAAACCATTAGAACAGCGTGAACTGCCGGTTTACATCGCGACCGTAGAGGAACAAACCAAGTACATACTCTCTGTCCGTGGAGCCGGACTCTGGGGACCAATCTGGGGCTACGTAGCTTTTAATGAAGATAAAAATTCTATTTTTGGGACCTATTTTGCCCATGCGAGCGAAACGCCGGGATTAGGCGCTGAAATTGCCGGCAAGAACTTTCAGCATAAGTTTATCGGTAAAAAGATTATGAATGCCGACAACAAATTCGTATCGGTCGCGGTGGTAAAATCCGGTCAGACAGACACGCAGAGAGATTATATTGATGGGATTTCCGGTGGGACTATTACCAGTAAAGGCGTAGAAACCATGCTGATGAAAAGCATCGGACAATACGAACCATTTTTAAAACAAACAGTTACAGGAGGAACGGAAGAATGAGCTTATTTTCTGCAAAAACAAAAGAAGTCTTTTTAGGACCTTTGAATAAAAATAACCCCATTACGACTCAAGTATTGGGTATATGTTCCGCGTTAGCAGTTACTGCTAAGTTGGAACCCTCGCTTGTAATGGGAATTTCGGTCATCGCAATCTTAGCGATGTCTAATGTCATCGTGTCTTTACTACGTAATACTATCCCCAATCGCATTCGTATCATTGTTCAGTTGGTGGTTGTCGCGTCTTTGGTAACCATCGTCAGTGAAGTGCTGAAAGCTTTTGCTTATGACGTAAGCGTACAGCTTTCCGTTTATATCGGGCTAATCATTACCAACTGTATCCTGATGGGACGTTTGGAAGCCTTCGCGATGAGTAATAAGCCTTGGGAGTCCTTTATGGATGGAGTAGGCAATGGCATTGGCTACGCCTGGATTCTGATAGTAGTCGGATTCTTCAGAGAATTGTTTGGGTCAGGATCGCTTCTTGGCTATCAAATCATTCCGCAGGCGTTCTACAACGCCGGATACGTGAACAACGGCTTGATGATGATGCCCCCGATGGCACTGATACTTGTAGCTTGTATCATTTGGGTTCAACGAGCAAAAAATAGAGATTTACAAGAAGATAAATAGTTCTTTACAGTTGAGTCGTGTCGGTTTATAATTAAGACAGTTAACAGTAATTATAGGCTCGTGACTACAAAATACAAAGCATAATATGGAAAATATTCTGAACATATTCGTAAAGTCAATTTTTGTTGACAATATGATTTTTGCCTACTTTTTGGGGATGTGCTCTTATTTGGCGGTTTCCAAAAACGTAAAAACATCCATGGGACTGGGTATAGCAGTGGTTTTCGTACTCGCCATTACCCTTCCGGTCAATTACTTGCTCGAAAATTATGTGCTGAAAGAAGGTGCTTTGGCATGGCTAAGTCCCGGTTTAGCATCGTTGGATTTGAGTTATTTATCGTTTATCCTTTTTATCGCGGTAATTGCCGCTATTGTACAATTGGTCGAAATGGTCGTTGAAAAATTCAGTCCGTCGCTATATGCTTCACTCGGTATCTTTTTGCCACTCATCGCCGTAAACTGTGCCATTATGGGAGGCTCACTATTCATGCAGCAACGTGCGTTTGTCAATATAGGAGAAGCTACATCGTATGCGTTGGGTTCCGGAGTAGGATGGTTGCTTGCCATTGTAGGGTTGGCCGCCATTCGAGAAAAGATGGAATATTCCAATGTGCCAAAACCACTACGCGGATTAGGAATTACCTTTATCACAGTTGCGTTGATGGGAATTGCGTTTTTAGCTTTCTCCGGGTTGAAGATATAATTGAAAGGTTCGTGAAGTACGATAAAGAAAATTATCTTTTAATAAAACATACACAATGATATTAGCTATTAATTCAACAGCGATTTTAGCCAGTTTAGGGGTCTTTTTAATTGTAATATTATTATTGGTTGTAATTCTGATTGTAGCAAAGAATTACCTTGTTCAGTCCGGTGAAGTAAAAATAACTATCAACGATGACAAGATTGTAACGACCGAAGCCGGCGGAACCCTTCTGAACACGCTTGCCGTAAATAATATTTTTCTGCCTTCCGCATGCGGAGGAGGCGCTACCTGTGGCGAATGCCGCTGTCAGGTAGAGTCGGGAGCAGGAGAAATTCTACCAACCGAATCCGTTCATTTTAGTCGAAAAGAGATAAAAGACCACTGGCGACTTGGGTGTCAGGTAAAAGTGAAAGAAGACCTTGAGATAAAAATTAACCCATCCATTTTGGACATTAAAAAATGGGAATGCGAAGTGGTTTCAAATCGAAATGTAGCGACTTTTATCAAAGAATTTAAGGTAAAACTACCCGAAGGCGAAAAATTGGACTTCATTTCCGGAAGTTATATTCAGATTGATATTCCCAAATACAACTTGAAATATAGTGAATTTGACGTAGAAGAGCGTTTCCGTCCCGAATGGGACAAATTCAAGATGTGGGATTTGACAGCATCAAACACCGATGAGACGATGCGCGCCTATTCCATGGCAAACCATCCCGCTGAAGGAAACATCGTAATGCTCAATGTACGTATAGCAACGCCCCCTTGGGACAAAGCGACAAATAGCTGGGCGAAAGTACCCGCAGGTATCGCGTCTTCCTATATATTTAACTTGAAGCCCGGCGATAAAGTACACGTATCCGGTCCGTTTGGAGAATTCCACCCGGTATTAGACACGGAAAATGAGATGATTTATATAGGAGGTGGAGCCGGTATGGCACCTTTACGATCACATATATTACATTTATTGGAAACTTTGAAGATAAGAGATCGCCAGATAAAATACTTCTACGGCGCACGCGCAATGAATGAAGTGTTCTATTTGGAAGATTTCAGAAAGTTAGAAAAAGAATTTCCCAATTTCTCATTCCATTTGGCACTCGACCGCCCCGATCCCACGGCGGATGAAGCCGGAGTTAAATATACGGCAGGTTTCGTACATCAAGTACTATACGATACATACCTGAAAAACCACGATGCACCTGAAGACATAGAATACTACATGTGTGGTCCCGGTCCTATGGCTAAAGCGGTTGAGAATATGCTTTGGAGTCTTGGAGTGCCGAAAGAAAGTCTTCGTTTCGACGATTTCGGATAATAAATACACCGGTTAAAATAGCATACACCGGAGAAAGTTACATGAATAGTGTAACTTTTTTTATTGCTTATGTTTTGATTATCAGCAGAGTATTGTTTTTTCCGAAATATAGTTTAAGAATACGAGTTAAAAAAGTTTGTTTAATAAAATAAAAGTCTTTACCTTTGCACCCGCTTTTAGAGAAAAGGATTTCAGGGAAGGATGATGGGTAATGGGAGTCGGCGGATGATTAGTCTGAAATATTTTTGAAAAAAAAGTGAGAAATTTTTTGGTAGAGCCAAAAGAAGTATTACCTTTGCAGTCCCTTTCGTGATTGAGCGGAGCGAAGATGTTTGAAGAAGCATTTTCGGGGAATCGGTTTAAGACCCGTGATGGGGTTTAGTTAAGCGACAAAAGATGACGATATTT
>JBKEBE010000117.1:0-4178 GCA_047973025.1 Paludibacteraceae bacterium | reverse complement strand
GAGCTTACACCGGGTTTCTTGTCTTTCAGACCTGAATGTCCTTCGGCTTGATAGCGTTTCCATGTATTGCTAATGGTGTTTTTATTAACTCCAAGCGTTAAGGCGATATCACCCTTTTTATGACCTGCTTTTACTAACGAGATGATATTACGTCTCTGTTGTTCGCGAGATTCTTTTGATAGTTTTCTTGCATCTTGTTTCATGATGCAAAGATAATAAATATTTATGAAATAATTGCCGTCAGGTTAATAAATCGCTTTGAATTTAAAAATAAGACTTCAAATCCTATAACCCAAATACATCGTCCTTTTCATTCTTTAGATCAATTTGGTGTTTCTTTGCAATGGTATTTAATCGGTTTATGATTGCTTTTGAGCGAAGTAATTTGACGGCTTTTTCGATGTCGCCGCTAAAAAGACGGTCAGTGTCCGCGAAACAAATGTGTTCACGGATTAAATCGTGCATTTCATCGAGTAGGATATTGGATTTCATTGGTTTACGAAAATCAAAACCTTGCGCAGCAGTAATCATTTCAATAGCCAGAATTTTCTCCAAATTTTCTACTATTCTCAAACTTTTTCGTGCGGATATGGAACCCATGCTCACATGGTCTTCCTGCCCGAGCGAAGTCGGAATGCTATCGGCACTGGCCGGGAAACAAAGGGATTTGTTTTCACTCGCGAGCGCAGCGGTACTGTATTGCAAAATCATAAAGCCGGAATTTAGCCCTGTATGCTCCATCAGCAGTTTTGGAAGTCCGGGAACACTTTCCATCATCGAGAGATAGATACGCCGATCGGAGATATTACCCAATTCCGCGGCTGCCAATCCGGCATAATCAAGGGGCAAAGCGATCGGCTGACCGTGAAAATGTCCTCCACTAATCGTTTTATCTTCCGAAAAAATAATCGGATTATCGGTTACGGAATTTATTTCGATAAGGATCATTTCTTTCAGGTGTAGCCAAGCATTTCGCGAAGCACCGTGCACTTGGGGGATACAACGAAGTGAATAGGGGTCTTGTACACGACTGCATTCTTCGTGCGAATGCATAATTTCCGAGTGAGAAAGTAAAGCGCGAATCCTTTTAGCCACGTACACATTCCCTGCGTAAGGACGCAATGAATGGAGTTCTTCATCAAAGGGTTTTATCGATCCCATCATCGCTTCCAGATTCATGGCTGCGATAATGTCCGCGTGATCCAAACAATTTTGTAATTTTTCAATCAGAATAATTCCATGCGCCGCCATGAACTGGGTTCCGTTTATCAGCGCCAGTCCTTCTTTGGGTCCCAACTCCACAGGCTCTAAATTGAATTTCGTAAGGACGTTCTCAATTGGAACGATTTCATTTTCAAAATAAACGGTTCCCATCCCGATTAATGGTAGGAAAAGGTGCGAAAGCGGTGCTAAATCTCCGGAAGCACCTACCGAGCCTTGTTCCGGCACACACGGGATTACGTCATTCTCAATGTGCCAATGAATGCGCTCAATTGTCTCGACAGCCACTCCCGAATAGCCTTTGCAAAGCGCGTGTAGTTTCAAAATCAGCATCAGCTTGGCAATTTCTTTATCAATAAAATTTCCCACACCTACGCTGTGGCTCATCAACAGGTTGTATTGCAACTGCTTGGTTTCTTCTTGATTAATCAGCGATGTACAAAGTGGCCCAAAACCGGTATTGATACCGTAAACAATTTTTTTCTTGCTTACGATATTCTTTACCACTTCCTGCCCGGTTTTTACACGCATCATAGTTTCGGGAGTCAATTTGTCTTTAATTTCATGCCGGGAAATACCGAGTGCCAGAGAAATGGTCAAAACATCTTCTCCATAACGAAAATCGTATCTATTTTGTGTTTTCATAGATTTGGAATAGAATACTTTAAGGTAATTTTTTTAATTTAAAACGAATAATAATTCGATTTTAATGCAAATATAATGAAAACAATTTGATATTTGAAGGAAGAATATTAGAAATAACTATACGAATATTTCCTCAACGTAACCGAGAAGCTATGATTTTTGGAATAGTGCGACAAAGGAAAATTTCAAAAATTTAGATTTCTTTCTTTTTCCAGTTTCCTCCCTGCAAATACCAATATCCCAAAACCCCAATGATAATCCAATAAACAAATTCAGAAAACCATAGGATTTCCACATTTGCACGGAAGACTACGGCTGAGACGTAAATATAGACTACATAAAAGAACAACGTAACGATTTCGAAGACAAAAGCCGAACGTGTATTTCCGGTGCCGGATATGGTGCTGAAGATAATGCTACTAACTCCACAAAACAGCATGGCAATCGAAATAACACGAATGGTCGGGATACTGGCAGAAACCAGTTCAAGGTTATCGGTATAAATTCGGATAAAAAACACCGGGAAAATGAACGTAATGAGCATTATCGGAACCAACAGTACCAGCGTCATTTTGACTACTTTCATCACGAAAGGGATTACTTGCTCCTTGTGTCCCTCTCCAATCATATTGCTAACTAATGTGTTGACGGTAGTAGAAAGTGCTGAACCGGGTATCATCAACAAAACATACAGACTACGTCCGATATTGGTAATAGCCAACGGACGTTCGCCCAATCGTTCGATGAAGATAAAGAACAGAAACCAAGTGGAAATGGAGATAAAATATTGAAACATAATGAACACGGATAAATTCAATATTTTTCCAATAACTCGAAAATCGATTTTCTCAAATCTAAACAAGTTGAAAATCTGCTTGTCCTTTTGTCTCAACGTAACGACAAGCAAATAAACGAGAGTAGTTAATTCTGCAACGCCGGACGCTATGGCGGCACCGGCGATTCCCATTTCCGGAAAGCCGAGCTCTCCAAAAATCAAAAGGTAGTCCAGTAGTACGTTAATAAGTGCTGTAATGATTGCCGAAACGGTAAGTACTTTTGTGCTTGCTATTCCGACGAAAAATGCGCGAAAAACCACATTGAGAAACGCGAAAAAGAAACCATATATCCGCCACTTGAGAAAATCAACGGAAGCTTCGTACACACTGTCAGAACTAACCATGAAACGCATCAACTGCGGAATTGTGAAATAGGCAATCGTAAAAAATGCAGAAGCTAATATAAAATTGAAAATCAATGCATTGTTGAAAATTGGTCCGATAGCTTCATAATTTTTCTCGCCGTTTCTTCGTGCAATCAGGATCTGCGCCCCCTGACTAAATCCGAATCCGATAAAATAAATGGCGATGTAAAAAACTCCACCAATAGCCGACGCACCCAGTGCTACTTCACTCACACGTCCCAGAAAAGCCGTATCAGTTACGTTAATCACATTTTGGGCAATAAGTGCCAGAAAGATGGGATAGGTAACTTGGTATATCTTTTTATTGGAATACATAGATAACCTTTAGTAATTAATTGATTTACAATTTCTTTTGAGTTTTTAAAAACATATACATATCGAAATTTTAAATTAAGAATTATTGTCGTTTTCTTCAAACAACGTTTGCAAAAATACAAACTACATTATTTGTAACAATACCAATTCTGCTTTTTTGACTATTTTCATGTGTTTAAAATTTATTCTTTTACATTAAGGACACATGGAACAAACCATTAATCATTCCCTTGTGTGTCAACGTTTTCTATCTATTCTTAACGAAGTCTCCGATTGGCTAATTAGGGTCTGCTGAAAAATTTCACGCTACTTTTAGAAAATCGTACGACAGGCACAGGTGTTTGTTTGATTTTGTTTCAAAAAATAATCGAAAAATAGGTTCTTTGAAAAATTGCCAAAAAATATCCTGCTTTGCTCGCAGGATATTCATTACAAATATGATGGATGCTACCCAACTTTCGTGAGTATCTGCTAAGCACGCTCTTATTTTATTCGGGTTGCAACCGGCTTTCCCTTGTCCGAACTTGCCTTCGATGTGATTTCGCTCGTTTTTCTCTTTCTTCTGTTTTTCTTTTTGATAACGGGTCATCGGGTCTTTCTTGGGCTTTCGTCCCGGCGATCGCCCTGTGCGGCGGATGCCTCGTTCTTTGAGACAAGCCCTATTGGCGCGGGTCATATAAATGTCATCGGTTTGCACTAATTCGGGGTAATGTCCGAAAAGTTTTTTATACGCTTCCACTTGGTCAATCAGATACAGGCTTTCATTAAACGCATCATAATCAAATTCATTTATTCT
>JBKEBE010000092.1:0-17073 GCA_047973025.1 Paludibacteraceae bacterium | reverse complement strand
CAAACCTGAACGCGAGCCAAACGAACACGAGGTTCGCCATCAATAGTGTAATTTGTGATGTATTCTTTCCAATCTTCTGTGAAATAAGACTGCAATACATCAAAAGATTCAACGCTCAAACCCGTTAAACTTAAAAACCGGACTTTGTTTTTCTGTAATGTTATGTATCTCATAATATCCGAATAACGGATATATGTTTAAAATATTGTTGTAATATCAAACACTTATAAAACTAACTGATATAAAGTCTATTAAAAAAATGGTTTTTATACATCCGATTATTTATCTGTTTCGGATACTACACTAAATCTATTTCTATAAATTTCGAAAAACATTTATTAACGTAAAACGAAATAATTTTAGGTTATTCCATTTTTACTTTGAGTTAGTTAGCGTAACTTTGTAAGTAATTTGAAAACAAAGTAAGCATGTCTTTCCAAAAAATAAAGTTATTTATTCCTTTACTTTTTCTATGGGTATGTATTCCTATTAACCTATTTTCTCAGCGAACATTACAAAAAACACTGGAAGACACGTTGACTGTTTTTGGGAAGAGATACGCGAACGTAGGAAACGTGCGGATAAACAGAATGACAGCCGACACGTTGCAAAAAAAACTTGTACTTAGCACCAATGTCACGCTGAGTTATCTTCCATTACGTCCGAATAATACGGATTCAATTTATAATTTAGTAAAACGAGTATGCACGATAACCTATCCAAATTATTCCGTTTCGATAATAACGGATGGTAGGGAATTGAGCGATCTGATCCCTGGCTACTTTCGTAAGGGGGGCAACAGTCAGTATAACCGTTTCGCCGTAGCACCGGCAGCCTATCCGCTTACCCGAAATCTTTCCTCCCCCGTCTTCATTACCAAGGGACTTCAAAAACACCATCTTGCTGTTTGGCAAAGCCACGGCAGGTACTACAACCAAACTCGCCAAGAATGGGTGTGGCAACGTCCGGTGCTATTTTCAACGGTGGAAGATTTGTATCCACAAGCGTATGTTTTACCGTTTTTGGTTCCAATGCTGGAAAACGCCGGTGCTAATGTTTTGATTCCGCGAGAAAGGGACATTCAAGTAAACGAAATCATAGTGGACAACGACAAAGCCCCTTACCTGTCTGAATTTAAAACGATGAATGGCACCGGAAATTGGATAAAAGGGAATCTACCGGGATTTGCCGATTTGAAAGAAAACTATGTTGACAAAGAGAATCCTTTTCGAATGGGTACTTATCTGCAAACGACTACATCGAAAGAGAAAAACAGTCTTGCTGTCGCGCAGTGGCTCCCCAATATCCCCGAATCCGGCAAATATGCCGTTTATATCGCCTACAAAACCGTAGTAAACAGCACACGCGACGCACGTTACACCATTCGTCATAAAGGAGGAGAAACCGAATTCACGGTAAATCAGACAATGGGAGGCGGTACGTGGATTTACTTGGGACATTTTGAATTTGAAAAAGGGAAAAACGAGCGTCAGGGAGTATCCTTATCTAATCTCAGTTCCGACGCGGATAAAATCGTAACAGCCGATGCCGTAAAGATTGGTGGCGGCATGGGCAATATTACCCGAAAACCGGCAGATAAAGTCATCAAAACCTATGTCGGAAAAGGAAGGAAAAGAAGGCTAAAAACTTCTGTAAAAAAATATACCAATTACTCCACAAGCGGTTATCCCCGATTCACGGAAGGAGCGCGCTATTGGTTGCAATGGGCAGGAGTGCCTGATTCGGTTTACAGCCGTACAGGAGGCTCTAATGACTACTCGGATGATTTTCAGTCACGCGGATTCTGGGTTAATTACTTAACGGGTGGTTCATCCCTACTACCCGGACAAGACGGATTAAGTATCCCAATCGACCTGGCTTTTGCCTTCCACACCGATGCCGGTATTCATAAAAACGACTCCGTCATAGGGACGCTCGCCATTTATACCGTAGATAATTCAGATAAAAAAACGATTTATGCCAATCGGATTTCTCGGTGGAATGCCCGCGAAATGGCAGACATCATTCAAACTCAAATCACAGATGACGTAAAACGTACCTTTAATCCCGATTGGAATCGCAGGGGGCTTTGGAACCGTAACTACAGCGAGTCGCGCGTACCCGAAGTTCCGACCATGCTGTTGGAAATGCTTTCACACCAAAACTTTCAGGATATGCGGTACGGACTTGATCCCCGATTCCGCTTTACGGTAAGCAGGGCTATTTACAAAGGAATGCTACGCTATCTGGCTACAACTAATAATTTCGAATATGTTGTTCAGCCACTGCCGGTAGAAAGTTTCAGTACAAAATTCATTTCAGACAACGAGGTGAAACTCACCTGGAAACCGGTAAATGATCCGTTAGAACCATCTGCCAAAGCTAATTCATATATTGTCTATACCCGAATAGAAGATGGTGGTTTTGATAATGGTGTTGTAGTTCAAGGAAATTCATACGTAAAAAAAATCGAAAAAAATACGATTTATAGTTTCAAGATTGAGGCTGCTAATGAGGGAGGAAAGAGTTTTCCGTCGGAGATTTTATCCGTTTACAAAGCGTCCAATTCAAATCCAACCGTTTTAATCGTTAATGCGTTTAACCGGGTCTCCGCTCCGGAGAGTTTTGCTCAGGGGGATATCGGAGGATTCAATGAAACTTTTGATGCCGGCGTTCCTTACCTGTATGACATCAGTTACACCGGACGTCAAACGGAATTTCGCCGATACAAACCCTATGTTAGCGATGCTAATGTGGGATTTGGAGCCAGCAATCAAGACTACGAGCAAAGAGTTATTGCCGGAAACACCTTTGATTATCCCTATTTACACGGTCTGGCTATCAAAACTGCCGGATTTTCATTCGTTTCTACCGGCGAAAAGGCGGTGGTTGATACGTCCGTAAAACTCCATGAATTCAAAATAGTGGATTTGATACTGGGAAAAGAAAGTCAAACCGTTAATCCACTTGATTCCGGCAAAATGAATTTCAAAACATTTGTCCCTGAGATGCAAACTGCAATCACACAACTCACTAATTCCGGCGGCAATATTTTAATTACAGGTTCGAACATTGTTTCAGATCTTGTAATTGCCAACAATAGTACTTCACTTGACCGCCATTTTATCGAAAAAACTCTAAAAATCAGATGGACAGCCGACAAAATAAACAACTTGCACAAAGTAAACTTTCAGGTATCTCCGATTAAACCATTTTCGGAACTTTTAACCCTTAACTTTTATTCATCACCCAACGAGAAATCCTATTTTGTTGAAGCGCCCGATGTAATTCTCCCTGCCGACATCAAGGCAAAAAAGATTGGTGAATACGAGCAGAACAACTCCGGCGCGGGGATTGCTTACAAAGGCGAGTATGGCGTTTGTGCGTTCGGTTTTCCGTTTGAAACCATCGTTAGCGAAAATGACCGGAACGAATTAATGAAAAGCGTATTACAATTTTTCACGCAAGACTAAGTACTGAATTTGCAAAGTATTTACAGCCTGTTTACAGCAGATTTGATTTTTTTATCTAACTTTGATACCGAAAATTTACCGCAAAAAAAATAGACCTTCAATGGAACAAGATAAATTAATCCTTGGAATTACGCACGGAGATATTAACGGCATCGGTTACGAAATAATTCTCAAATCTTTGAATGAAAGCGCGCTGTTGGACCTTTTTGTCCCTATACTATATGGTTCGTCCAAAGCTGCCGGCTATTTCAAAAAGTCGCTTGACTTACAATCCCTGAGTTTAAATACCATCAACCAGGCTGAGCAAGCCAACAGCAAGCGCGTGAATCTCATCAATTGTGTATCGGAAGATGTAAAGATAGAAATCGGGAATTCGACACGTGAAGCGGGAGACGCGTCATTAGCGGCACTTGAAAGGGCTACCGATGATTTGAAAAAAGGAAAGATTCATCTCCTTGTAACCGCACCCATCAACAAGCACAATATTCAATCGGACATATTCCAATTTCCCGGACACACGGAATATTTGGAAGAAAAATTTGGCGAAAAATCGGCATCGCTGATGATGCTCGTGAGTGAAAATCTTCGAATTGCGGTTGCTACCGGGCACATTCCCGTCAATATGGTCCCAGAGACCATTACGAAGGAATTGATTGTCAACAAACTGACTATACTGAATCAATCGTTGAAAAAAGATTTTGCCATTGTACGTCCCCGTATTGCAGTACTTGGACTTAACCCGCATGCCGGTGATGGCGGAGTAATCGGAAACGAAGAAACGGAAACAATCGTCCCCGCGTTAAAAGAAGCAGATGAAAAAGGCATACTATGTTTCGGACCTTATCCGGCAGATGGATTTTTCGGATCGGATAATTATAGGAAGTTTGACGCTGTATTAGCCATGTACCACGATCAAGGATTGATTCCATTTAAAAGTATGGCAATGGAAACCGGTGTCAATTTTACTGCCGGATTACCCATCGTTCGTACTTCACCCGATCACGGAACCGCCTACGACATTGCCGGAAAAAATATGGCTTCGGTGTCTTCCTTGGTACAAGCTTTTTATTTGGCTTGCGACGTTTACCGGAATCGTATTACGTTCGATGAAATTAACCAAAACCCACTTCCAATTACTCAGAATAAGAAAAATTCAAGAAAAAATTCGATAGAATAGTATCAGTAATCTAAACGAATTATATCCGTTTTATATTTCACACAAAAAAAAGCGACATCCGCTCTACCGAAGTCGCTTTTTTATTGTATTCGGTTGATACAACTTATTCGCTGATAAACATCCTCTTACTCGAAAAGACGGGATCGCAAGTTACGTTAACTTTCAGTTTTCTCAATCCGGCTTCGTCGCCGGGTGTGGGAATGTGCGTGGAGTGCATCTCACAACCCTGCAGTTCGGTCAATTTCTCCAAAGCCATTTGAGCAGCCGGATTGGATGTTGCGCTGATGGCAAGTGCTATGAGGACTTCTTCCACATCCAAACTCACTTGTTTGCCATTCAGTATGTTTTTCTTGAGATGTGTAACCGAATCAATAATACTCTCGGGTATGAGAATCATACCATCCGGTAGTCCGGCAAGATGCTTTGTCGCGTTCAGGAGCATGCCGGATGCCGCGTGAAACAACGTAGAACTTTTACCGGTAACGACAGTGCCATCCGCTAATTCTATCGCGGCGCCACTAAAGATTCCGCCGTATCCCGTCCCTTTTTCTTCCGCGACAGTAGCCGCTTCACGCGCGGCACCGACCACTTTTCGATCACTCTCTTTCGCTCCTACCCGATTGAAAATCTCTAACGACCTATCCAATGTAGATTTACCGGTCAATCCCATGGCATATTCAACCGAGCTTCTAAAATAACGGCGAATAATCTCCTGAAAAGCCGCATCTTGCACTACTTTGTCGTCAACGATTCCGGAACCGGCACGATTTACTCCCATATCTGTCGGAGATTGGTACATGGCTTTACCACCGGTAATTTTTTCTAAAATTCGTTTCAGCAGATTAAAGGCTTCAATATCCCGGTTGTAGTTAACCGTTTGAATACCGTACGCTTTCAGATGATGCTCATCGATCATGTTGCGATCGCGAAGATCAGCCGTAGCAGCTTCGTAAGCGATATTTACCAAGTGATCAAGGGGTAAGTCCCAAATCGGAAAGGTTTCAAATTTGGCATATCCGGCTTTGATGCCCCGTCTGTAATCGTGGTAAAGGTTTCCGAGGCATGTCGCCAGTTTTCCGCTACCGGGACCGGGACCGGTTACCACAACGATTGGGCGTGTCGTTTGGATATACTCGTTTTTACCATAACCTGTATCGCTTACAATAGTGTCCACATCAGTCGGATATCCTTTGGTCGGACGATGTAGATAGACTTTGATGCCTTTTAATTCAAGCTTATTTTTGAATGTGATTGCCGCGGGCTGGTCTTTGAATCGGGTAATAACTACAGCGGCTACCTGTATTCCGAACCATTTCATGTCGTCAATACTCTTAAAAGCATCAACGTCATACGTGATTCCAAAATCAGCCCGCACTTTGTTTCTTTCAAGATCACCGGCATACACACAGAGGATTACATCAATTTTGTCCTTTAGTTTTTGGAGCAACCTGATTTTCACATTGGGGTCGAATCCGGGCAGGACACGCGCCGCGTGGTAGTCGTAGAGAATCTTGCCACCACATTCGAGGTATAGCTTGTCATTGAATCTGCTTACTCGTTCGAGTATGGCTTGCGATTGTTCGTGGAGGTATCTTTCGTTGTCAAAACCGATTTGTGCAGTAGTGGTAATCATTTTCCCGACGTAATTTTTGGTGGTGTGTATCGGGATTCAAAATTAGTGATTTTTCTCGGAATGGCTAAATTCTTTATCAAAAAAAACAAAAAAAAATGCGTCGCTACCTGACAAAGTATTCAGTAAGTAAGCAAGTGGGGCATGTGCAGAATTTTTACGTGAAAGATTAATTACGAGCTCAATCTGAGACTAATTCTCGACTATTTGTCAAGCTTGAGTTGAACATCGTCGGCGTAGCCGGCTTCTGATTGAATTAAAATTGAGAAACAACGGCGAATTTGCAACGTTTGCTTTTTTGTCATACATTTGTAACCACCATTACACGTCATCGAAACATAAACAGGGTTACTTTGTAATGAAATTTTTAATTCGTTGATTGAAAGTAAGTTTTTACTTCCGATTGCAAAACTGCAGACGTTATTTATGAACCTGTACAAAATCTTAGTTGTTGACGACGAAGAAGACTTGTGTGAGATTCTTCAATTTAACCTTGAGACCGAAGGTTATCAGGTAGATGTGGCTTATTCTGCTGAAGAAGCACTGAAAAAAGACATTAAGCAATATAATCTGCTGATGCTTGATGTAATGATGGGGGTTATTTCGGGTTTCAAAATGGCTCGGATTCTGAACGAAGACCCAAAAACATCAAACATTCCGATTATTTTTCTTACAGCCAAAGACTCTGAAAACGACCGTCTTACCGGATTCAACATCGGCGCAGACGACTATATTTCGAAACCTTTTTCCATTCGAGAAGTACTCGCGCGCGTAAAAGCCGTTTTGCGAAGAGTGGAAACCAACACCGAACACGATGGCGTAAAAGAACTGAGTCACGAGAACCTCGTAATGCGACTGGACAACAAAACGGTAACCTTAAACAACCGGGAAATTTCATTCACGAAAAAGGAATTTGAAATTTTGAAGCTTTTCCTTGAAAATAAAAACCGCGTATTTACTCGCGAAGAGATTCTGTCGAGAGTTTGGTCAGACGATGTGATCGTACTGAACCGCACCATTGACGTGAACATTACGCGACTTCGTAAAAAGATAGGCGAATACGGCAAGCAGATAATTACCCGTTTGGGATATGGGTACTGCTTCGAAGGATAATTTCAGTTGGAACTTTGCAGACTTTCACTTTGACGTTTGTTTCTAAAAACATCGATTATCAACGAATTAAACATGCGTTTATACCGGAAACTGTTTCTTTCTTTCTTCGCCATGATTCTTTTGCTGATGGGCGCAATAACCGTTGTGCAGTACCGGCGCGAACACAATCTCCAATCCAGGCAACTGGATCGTCAGCTCGACAAGAATAATCAGATACTACATAACTATATTTCCAACGGCGGAAAATGGGAATCGTTGAAAGACTTTACCGCTCTGTTGCCGGATTCAGGCTTGCGGGTTACGATAATTGATACCCCGGGAAATGTACGCTTTGATTCTTACGTGGAAGAAACGTCTCAACTCGAAAACCATAAGAACCGACCTGAGTTTATCGAAGCTCGTCAGAATGGAGCCGGAAGAGCGATTCGAAAATCTTCCACTACCGGAAAAGATTATTACTACTATGCCGGGAAATTCCCCAATTATTATATCCGTAGTGCCCTCCCTTATACTGTTGAATTAAAATCGTTGCTGAGGGTAAACCTGTTTTTTGTTTACTTCATGGTTATCATTCTGCTGCTGGCAGTACTCGCGCTTTATTTTATTACTAAAAATTTTACCAAGTCCATCGACCGCATGCGGATTTTTACGGAGAAAGCCAAAAACGGCGAAGAGCTAAACGTGAACGTCGAATTTCCGAAAGACGAACTGGGGGAGATCAGTAGCAATATGGTAATGCTCTATAAGCAATTAGCCAAGACAAAAGACGAAGTAAACAACGAACGTGAGAAGCTGTTCAATCACCTGTACATGTCTCAGGAAGGATTAGGTATTTTTTCAATAGACAAAAAAGAAATTCTCGCGAATACGACTTTTGTTCAATATGCCGGTTTTTTGGCTGATAAGAATGAAACAACATCCGAAGAGATATTCAAAGTCCCCGAATTTGCCGAAGTTAATCGTTTCATCGACGAAAACATGATGAATACACAGACCGATCGGAAACGAATAACTATCGAAAAAGACAGTCGGTATTTTTTCGTACAGTGCATTGTTTTTCCTGACAACACGTTTGAAATTTCGATAAATGACGTAACGACTCAAGAGCGAGAAAACGAATTGAAACGAGAAATTACGCAAAACATCTCTCACGAACTTAAAACACCGGTCAGTACCATCATGGGGTACATGGAGAGCATTCTGGACAACCCCAACTTATCCAAAGAACGTCAGTCTTTTTTCATCGAACGCTCCTTTCAGCAGGCACAAAGATTGAGTGCGCTTCTTCATGATATTGCAACGCTGAATAAACTGGATGAAAAACAGAAGGTGTACGAAAAGGAAGCATGTAATCTTTTCAATATCTTCCAAGACGTGTTGAAAGATGTCGCCCTCGAACTGGAAGAGAAGCATTTCCGTATCGTACATAATCTCCACATTGGACTTGAAATCAAAGGAAACACATCGTTGCTCTATTCCATTTTCAGAAATCTAATAGACAACGCGATAGCCTATGCCGGCGATACCGTGCGTATTGACATCAATTGCTACCGGGAAGACGATCAGTTCTACTATTTCACTTTTGCCGACAACGGAGTAGGTGTACATGAAGAACACTTGAACCGGTTATTTGAACGCTTCTATCGCGTGGACAAAGGACGCAGCCGAAAAATGGGCGGAACCGGACTTGGATTGGCTATCGTGAAAAACGCGGTCATTTACCACAAAGGTACCATCACGGCTAAGAATACGCCGGGTGGCGGATTGACCTTCGTATTTTCATTGAAGCGAGCTTAAGGTACAATCAAAAGATCGAGATAAGCCTTTCCCTATTAAGTATCCGAAGAAATTATCATAATCGTGAGATGGTGCTTAAATAGGCGCGAATTTTCCATAGGTAAGGAGTACCGGCGGATAATTTTTTGGATAAAATCAGTAGCACATTTTGAAAAATATTTTAACTTTGTAGGTAGAATCAACCATCTATAGAACGAGTTTATGTCAGAAAAGAAGAAATTATTACGTTCTCAGACGAATCGTATGATTGCGGGTATCTGTGGCGGTATTGCGGAAATGCTTGGCTGGGATGCCACTGTTATTCGTATCGCCTACGTGCTACTATCAATTATTTCAGCCGGTTTTCCGGGTATTGCAGTCTATCTGATTTTGTGGCTTATAATTCCGATAACGAACCATGAATAAAAAGAAATTAGTCAGACACGAAAAAAATACTGTTATTGCAGGAGTTTGTGGTTCGTTTGCCGAGTATTTTGAGATTAATCCCAAAGTTGTTCGCTTTATTACGATTGTTCTTACTATCTTGACGGCAATTTTCCCCGGAGTTTTGCTGTATCTCACCCTGATGCTGATTATACCACGCGAAATTAAGGAATCCGACGATTGCGAAAATCGACAGGACGGAACCAAAGTTATTCACGAAAATATTACAGAAAACATGCATACGTAAAATAGAGGATTCTGTAACGACTTCCCATTCCGTTGATAAAACAACAACGGATTTGAGACGGTCGCACGTGAATGATACTTATTTTATCCCTTCGACCGTTTTCAGCGCATCATCTACCGCCATCAACAGGGGTTTGGTCGAAATCTCCTTTCCGATGGCATTTTTCATCCAGATTTGCGGTACGATTCTGCCTTGTGTGTACATCCGTTGCATCTCATCCGCCATATTTTTACCCTTCATAGCCTGCTCTACTTGAAAGGAAATCAAATGTCCGATGGGATAATACGACAGGTAAAGCGGATAATCAATCATGTGGGAATAAATACCCAAAATCATCTCATCCTTTTCGCCCAAAATTCCGGCGTAATAAGCGTTCCATACTTTTTGAGCTTCGGTAATAACGGCTTCTTTCAATTGCGCGGGAGTTGCATCGGGGTTGGCGTACATCCATTCCCACACGGCAATATCTACCAAAGCTACGCCCATAATCTCATAACTCGACCAAAAATTGTCCAATGCCAAATAAGCCTCCGCGTAAGGATTAGAATTTTTCAAACCGAGCAATTCCAAATCCCTTTTTTGAAACATAAAAGCCACCGCTTCCGTAAAAGCGTTGTTGGGTACGCCGTTGAGCATCCAGTAATCCACATCGTTCAACGTGATAGTCTGCTCTACGTTATGTCCATACTCGTGAATGGCGATATTGTATCCTTTGTAGTCCATCCCTTTTTCGCCAATCCGTGTACGCAAGCGAGCTTTGTCCCCTCGCAGGACAGCACCCCAGGCGTGTCCCGCACCGACCGAAGGATCTACTTGTACCAAAGAAGCAATCTCTCTTGCTTTATCCGGTTTCCACCCCAATTTCAGTAGAATATTTTCTAAATCACGCTCAAGCGCCAAAGGTGTCGGATATTTTTGAGCAGTAATCTTCGTCAGCTGGTCTTCCGATACGGTTCCTTTATCTTTGAAACCGTTGTACCAAATATCATACGGGTGGAGTTCCCGTCCTAAACGAGATTTGATAACAGTAGCCACTTCCTTGACCTGTGGCGACGAAAGCAGGGTTTTGAACAGTTCCTTCACATCATCAACCGGAATTTCCATCGTCTGTTCGAAATTACGAGCGATGGCATCGGGATAATGAGTCGAATAGGAGTCATACGCTTTAATCGCCTTGAAATTGTTCAGTAAGGTTTGGTAGCGGACATCAGCCTCCTGTGTTGACGAAGTTTCTTTTCCATTTTGATAAATCTTGTTCGTAACCGGACACCACGTGTAATTGCCACTATTGATTACTTGACTTGGTATGGTTTGAGCGATAATGTGTTTCATCACGCTATAAATCATTTCTTGCTTTTCTAGTCCGTGAACCGAATCGGCATAATTTGATTTCAGTTCGTCGCGCAGTCCCCAGTGTGTAATGAGCTTCATATCTGTAGAGAACAAGGCATTTCCTTTGTCATTCAACAGATTGCCCATGAAGATGTTGTAATTGGAAATGTAATTATCCGCTTCGGAAAGCGTACGCGACGCATCTTGCACAACGGATGCCGGAACCCTTGCGGTAAACCGATCCCCCATGCGTGCGTAAGCCCATTGTTCCCGACTCCAGGCAGTTCCGAGCTTCGTCTTTTCCGCCAATGAATAGAACGGAAAATTGAGCGCTACGATCTGAGCGATTTTATTTTGGAACATGTCTTCATCCAAATGCGCGGCGACGTCATAACCCGCAAAAAGCAAATCTACCGGTGTTTTATCCATACCGGTCATTTGTACGGGCTCTTTCAGATTTACATCCACCCGGTGAAACGCGCCACCGACGATTTCAAAATTTCTTTCCAATCGACTGTAAAGTTTCTCTAAATCGGCGGAATCGTTCATAAAATAGGTTTTGCAAAACGTTTTGAAATCGTCGGAGGAACCATCTGATTCTTGCCAGAGAGCCACCGCTTGTCTTACGCCCCTCTCAATACGAAATTCATTCGTATTACCCAATGAGTCAACCAAAAATTGAGAGACCTCCCCGGCTATTTCCGCCGGAATAAACTGTTGATAATTCATGCTGTCATTTTTTTTGGGATTGCAGCCATTGGTAAACACAATCATCAGTGTCAGGGTAATAAAATAGACTATTAATTTCATGTATTTATTTTTTGTTTTTTTCGTTATGGACAAATGGAACACGCCATTAATCATTCCCTTGTGTGTCATGGGTATTTCACATGGCTGTTTCATAATTCAAAACATTATGTAGCTGAAAAGTAGTATTGTTTGATGACACGTTTACAAATTTACAACAAAATTTCCATTTGAATACTTTGATTGCACATTTATTCGGATGTTGTTCATCGTCATGTTCCCTTTTCGTCTTTCATATATTAATAAATTTTGCTAAATTTGCAACAATTTTCATTCAAACAGACAAATCTGACAATCAAATCATTAATAATATTTCTTTTATGAAACCTATGAAGAAAAGCGCGTTGCAAATTGCGCGCGCATCCTATCAACCTAAAGTTCCCAAAGCACTGAAAAACAATGTTGTAATCAAAGAAGGCGTTCAAATCGAGTCGGTTGCCGACCAAGACGATATCAAAGCCCTTTTTCCAAATACATACGGTATGCCTTTACTCTCTTTTGAACCCGGAGAGAAAGGTAATTACGCGCCGATCAATGTTGGGGTCATCCTATCCGGCGGGCAAGCTCCGGGTGGTCACAACGTGATTTGTGGCATATTTGACGGAATCAAAAGATTGAATCCGGATAGCAAGTTGTACGGATTTCTGGGTGGTCCAAGTGGTTTGGTAGAGCATCAATACAGCGAACTGACATCGGATGTTGTACTGGAATACCGAAATACCGGCGGTTTTGACATCATCGGTTCCGGACGCACCAAATTAGAAGAAGAATGGCAGTTTGAGAAAGGAGCCGAAATTTGCAAAGAATTAGGTATCAACGCTATCGTGATTATTGGTGGCGATGACTCTAACACAAATGCCTGTGTATTAGCCGAGTACTACAAACAACACAATCAACCAATTCAAGTTATCGGTTGTCCGAAAACAATTGACGGGGACTTAAAAAACGAAATGATCGAAACTTCCTTCGGTTTTGACACAGCATGTAAAGTCTATTCGGAGCTGATCGGAAATATACAGCGAGATGCCAGTTCTGCCAAAAAATATTGGCACTTCATCCGTTTGATGGGACGTTCCGCTTCGCACATCACGCTTGAATGTGCTTTGCAAAGTCAGCCGAATATCGCACTGATTTCTGAAGAAATAGAAGCCGAGAATATGACCCTAAACGATATTGTTGAAAATATCGTTCGTGTGATTGTATCCAGAGCAAGCCACGGATTGAACTACGGTACCGTACTCATTCCGGAAGGATTGATCGAATTTATTCCGGCAATGAAGAAATTGATTGCCGACTTGAATGAGATGTTGGCTGAAAACGATGATTTTGTGGCACTTAACACGTCGGATGAGCAGCGTGAGTATGTAAAAAGTATGTTAAATCCGGAAAGTTTGGCTATCTATAGAAGTTTACCAAAAAATATCGCCCGACAATTGACGCTCGACCGCGATCCGCACGGCAATGTGCAGGTTTCGTTGATAGAAACCGAGAAGCTGCTAATCGAAATGGTCGGCAAACGGTTGGCACAATTGAAGGCGGAAGGTGCTTACAAAGGTAAATTTTCATCCATCAATCACTTTTTTGGTTACGAAGGTCGTTGTGCTATTCCATCCAACTTCGACGCGGATTACACCTATTCTCTGGGAATCACAGCCGCAATCTTGATTAGTGAAGGAAAAACCGGCTACATGTCCTCCGTTCGCAACCTGACTTCTCCTGCCGATGAATGGCAAGCCGGCGGCGTACCCATCACGATGATGATGAACATGGAGCGCCGTCATGGCAAGATGAAACCCGTCATTCAAAAAGCGTTGGTAGAATTAGATGGCAAACCTTTCAAATTCTTTGCAGAACACCGCGATAAATGGGCTGACGATGTTTCGGACTTTATCTACCCCGGACCGATTCAATACTTTGGTCCTACCGAGGTTTGCGACCAACCCACACGAACGTTGTTATTGGAAAAAGAATTTTAACACACTATGGTAAAAATAAAAAGCCCCGAAATGGGGCTTTTTATTTTATCTTATAGTTACATTCCGTTTTCTTTTTCTCAATGTTGGTCAATTTTCCCTTGAGTAGTTGCCTACGAAGCGGCTTAATCTTATCGATAAACAGTTTTCCTTCGAGGTGGTCATGCTCGTGCTGAATTACACGCGCGCGAAAGCCGTCATATTCTTCAACGTGTTCGATAAAATCTTTGTCTAAATATTTAACCTTGATAAATTCCGGTCGAACAACCGACTCGTTTATTCCGGGGATACTCAGACACCCTTCGTTCATTTCAACCTCTTCTTCACTTTCTTCAAGTATTTCAGGGTTAATCATTACCGTGCGAAACGCGCCCAATTCGGGGTCATCTTCTTTGAAAGGGGCTAAATCGATAACCAGCAAGCGGATGGAGAATCCTATCTGTGGTGCGGCAAGCCCAACGCCTTCCGCGTTCGTCATGGTTTCGAACATATTCTCGATTAGCTCCCCGAGGTTCGAGTAGTCCTTGTCAATTGGTTGCGTTACCTTGCGCAACACCGGTTGTCCGTAAGTATATATCGGTAAAATCATAATCGAATTTTAATTTAGAAAATTATTATTTGTTGGGTAAGTAGTGAAAAATTATTAAAATAATTCTTTTTCACTACTTAGATTCCAGGTAGCTTTGCAGTATAATTGTCGCGCTTATTTTATCGACCAATGCTTTATTTTGACGCGCTTTCTTTTTCAGACCGCCGTCAAGCATCGTCCGGTGTGCCATGACGGACGTAAAGCGTTCATCTACTTGGGCAAGTTCAATTCCGGGAAATTTTTCTGTAATTTTTCTAACAACGGGTCTAATATGCCGCATACTTTCGGACTCACTACCATCCATCTGAGTGGGTAGTCCGATCAGTATCTTATCAACTTTCTCTCCCGTAAAATAATTCTCCAACCACGGGATTAACTCGTGAGTAGCAACGGTATCCAATCCATTGGCAATGATGCGAAGCGGATCGGTTACAGCCACTCCTGTCCGTTTTTTCCCGATATCCAATGCCAATATTCTGCCCATTTTGTTGTTTGAGAGTACAAAGGTACGGAAAAAATATGATTTTTTTGTACCTTTGTGCTCTTGTTTTTTTAGATTAGATTAGACATAAACAACTTAAAATAAAATATTTAACTATGAACAATTGGTTCCAGTGTAAGGTAAAATACGAGCGGAACGGCGATGACGGAAGCATTACAAAAGTAAGTGAATCTTATCTTATTGATGCTTTGTCGTTTACAGAAGCAGAAGAACGTATCAACGAAGAAATGAAGCCTTTTATCAGCGGCGATTTTTTAGTTTCCGACATTAAACGAGCGCGTATCAGCGAGCTTTTTGAGAACGAAAACGGAGACAAATGGTATCGCTGCAAAGTGAATTTCATCAGTTTGGATGAAGAAAAGGGGGTGGAAAAAAGAGTTGCATCCACGATGTACGCTCAGGCAAGTACCCTGAAAGAGGCGGTAGAAGTCGTTGAGAAAGGAATGCAAGGTACATTGGCGGATTACGAGATTGCTTCCGTCGTGGAAACCAATGTAATGGATGTGTTTAAATATAACGCAGAATAAATGACTATCCCGATTTTTTTGTAATCGGACTACTATTACAATGCGTATTCAATCCAACATACAGGAACTTCGCAAGCACATTCCGGCGCATGTACAGTTAGTCTGCGTATCAAAATTTCACCCGATCGAAAGCGTGATGGAAGCTTACAATGCAGGCGAGCGAGCTTTTGGAGAGAGCCGTGTACAGGAGCTGATCGCCAAACAACCGGAGCTTCCCGTGGATATCCGGTGGCATTTCATCGGACATCTGCAAACCAATAAGATAAAATCCATCATTCCGTTTGTTTCGCTGATTCACGGCGTTGACAGCCTGAAAGTACTTACGGAAATAAACAAACAAGCGGAAAAAGCAGAGAGAATAGTCTCCTGCCTCTTGCAAGTTCACATTGCTGATGAAGAAACAAAATTTGGTTTTTCCGCCGAAGAATTGGAAGCACTTTTTTCAAACAGTGTTACATCACGGTTGAAAAATGTTCAGATTGCCGGATTGATGGGAATGGCAACTTATACGGATGATGAAAATCAAATCAGGAAGGAATTTCAGTTTCTGCATACCCTTTTTACTCAAATTAAAAAAACACATTTCCCGACTGATGAGAATTTCAAGGAGTTATCCATGGGCATGTCTCAAGATTATGCGATAGCCATCGACGAAGGAAGTACGATGGTACGAATCGGAACTTCGATCTTCGGGGAAAGGGAATATTGACCGCTACTAAATTTTCTAAACATAAAAAAAGGCATCTTGTGGGATGCCTTTTTTTGATTCGTTGTAAATATTGATTCAGCCCTATCTCACAAATTTCTTGGATTGTCCGTTTACACGAATAATGTAGGTACCGGTTCCCAAATCACGACTGTAGTTATTCGCTACTCTCGTTTTTTCGATTAACGTTCCGTTAATTCCGTACAGCTCGATGTCCGCTTCTCCATCGAAGGTAACGGCTATTCCGGTAGGTGTCCGCATTACGCGCACTTCCACTTCTTTTTGTTGATTCAGTCCGGTAGGTATATTTGCGATAAAGTTCGTTATGACATCATCCATCAACGGATAAATAGCCCAACGGTTACTTCCCCTATCTTCCCAGTTATCGGCTGAAGGTTCGTTTGTGTAGAATTTGTACTCGGTATTGGAATAGATCACATCGGTAGTTCCGTTACCGTAGGAACCGGTAAAAGAAACCGCGTTAGTCGCACTCGGCGCACGTTGAAGACCCGGCGCGGTAAGCGGTGTAGAAGAAGCGGTCAGCGAGATTTCCGTTTTGCGATGAAAATTCCCAGAGAGGCTCCATGACTACTTGCCCAAAACTCAATGTTGTAACTAACAACGTGGCAATAAGAAAAGTAATTTTTTTCATAAACATAACAATTTTAATTAGTTAAAAATTTTAATCGATACATAAATTCTATACGAATAATAGATTTGTATAACCAATGTGCAAGATACAGCACAGTTAAAATTGTTCGGTTTATTTTTAGCCAT
>JBKEBE010000076.1:0-10691 GCA_047973025.1 Paludibacteraceae bacterium | reverse complement strand
CCACTAACGCTTGTTACCGGATTTGCCGGCGTGATGTTCAAGGAGTTGGGTTGGATTGTAACCATCATCATGATCGTTTCTACCGTTTGCGCGTTGACGCTTACCCCCATGTTGAGTTCGCAAATGCTCCGCTTGGATCGAAATCAGAGAAGCCTAACCAAAAAGATATACGGTCCGATTAAAAGATTTCTGGACAAATTGGACAACGGGTACTCCCGCTTAGTAAATTGGACCGTTCGTAATCGGAAAAAAACCATACTCTTTACCACTATTTTCTTTATTTTAAGTTTGCTTCCCATGGGGTTAATCGGAACCGAGTTCTTTCCGGCATCAGATAACGGCTCTATTTCGGCAAGGGTGGAAATGCCTGTAGGAACCCGGATGGAGATAACGCGTGATTTAGCCACAAAATTGACGGAGAAATGGAAAAAAGAAAATCCGGAGATAAAAACAATTAATTTCTCCGTAGGGCAGGCGAGTAGTTCAAATACGTGGGGGTCGCTTCAAAACAACGGGAGCAATATCATATCCATAAACATTGCTCTTGTGGATATTGGCGAACGGAATATATCGGTGTATGATTTAATCGCGAAGTTCCAAGATGAGCTCAAAAATATTCCCGAAATCAGAAAATCCAATGTCTCAACCGGACAAACCGGTATGATGGGCGGACAATCGCAGTTGGCGATAGATATCTTCGGCTATGATTTCACACAAACAGACCGAATCGCGAATGAATTACAAAAGCGTTTTGAAAAAATTGACGGATTATCCAATATTCAGGTTAGTCGTGAAGAATATGTTCCCGAATACCAAGTTGACTTTGATCGGGAAAAATTAGCGTTGAACGGACTAAATATCGCCACCGCGTCCAATTTCTTGAGAAACCGCATCAACGGACTTGTAGCTTCGCTCTATCGTGAAGACGGAGAAGAATATATGATACGTGTTTCGTATGATCCCCGTTTCCGCCAATCGTTAGCCGATGTGGAAAATATTTTAATCTACAACACGCAAGGACAGCCGGTCCGCATCAAGGATGTAGGAACCGTGGTTGAGCGTTCTACACCGCCTACCATCGAGCGGAAAGACCGCCAACGGGTTGTTACCGTTTCGGCAACGCTGTCCGGTAGCACGATGGACAAAGCTGTAGCGGCTATCAACAGTGAAATAGCCAAAGTTGATGTTCCTTCCGAAATCTTTATCGACATTGGCGGATCGTATGAAGACCAACAGGAGTCGTTCGCTGACCTTGGTGTTTTGCTGTTAATTATTGTGCTGTTGGTTTATATCGTGATGGCATCACAATTCGAGTCCCTCGTTTATCCGTTTATCATTATGTTCGCGGTTCCTTTTGCAATATCAGGCGTTATTTTGGCAATGGTATTGACGAATGGTACAGTTAATATCATGTCGCTTATCGGATTGATTATGCTCGTGGGTATTGTTGTGAAGAACGGTATTGTACTGGTGGATTACATCAATCTTAACCGAGAACGCGGTATGGGAATCATCCGTTCCGTTGTTACCGGCGGAAAATCTCGTCTGCGTCCGGTACTTATGACTACGGCGACAACTGTACTGGGTATGATACCCTTGGCTTTGTCCCAAAGTGAAGGTTCGGAGATGTGGCGTCCGATGGCTATTACCGTAATCGGCGGATTGACCGTTTCGACTGTACTGACTTTGTTGGTCGTACCGACGTTGTATTCAATCACGGCAGGTATAGGCGTAAAACGTCAATCGAAGAAAATGGCAAAAAAATTAGCGGCTAAAAACGCGTAGAGAAAGTATTTTTCCACGCATTGTAGCAGACTAAATATTTAAATGTAAGTGGACGGAACAGCCATTTTTGAATTATTGTCCAATATTGTAAAACAATAAAATGGCATGTTCCATCCGATATTCATGTGAAAAATAAAATTAGAGATACAGATGAAATCAATTTTTATATCGTTTGATCAAGCGCACAAAGAGGAAGTTATTCAGGTTTTGGATAAAAACCTGATTCGTGGCTTTACCTTTTGGGAAGGGACGCAGGGTAGGGGAACCATAGACGGCGAACCCCATTATGGAAGCCACGCATGGCCTTCGTTAAACAATTCCATCATGACCATCGCCGAAGACGATAAAGTCAAAAAAATCATGGACGCGCTGAAAAAGGTGGATGAAATATCGCCTATGCTTGGTCTGCGGGTGTTTGTGTGGAATATAGAAGAAATGTATTAATCGGTTTCTTACTAGTATTCTTTTTCGAACCCAAGGACTTCGATCCCTTTTACGGCTACACCGGTAACTTCAGAAGCCAATGTGGAAGACGAAAATAAGTAGTGAATAGTACGTCGTATCCTTTGGAATAACGTAACTCAATCGAAACTATTTGTTTCCCGCCTTTGTAGTCAATCTCCAGAATAACCTGTAGCGCGATTTTATCTACCGCGAACGGTTATTCTTTTTTCTCCAACATAATGATTAGCTGTTTGATATCTTGTATAGTGCTAAAGTGATTTCTTTGACAGATAGTCCGAAAACAAGTTGGTTGGTAAACAGTATCTAACTCACGCCGTCATTCTCGGGACGGTAGTTTTGAAAATAGCCGTCACTCGCATAAAATAGTTGTTACCACAGTCATAGAGTTTTGACCGGACATTTTTCGTTAAAAATACCGGCGTTACCTTGTTTTCTTCACACAATCAGATGGCTTTTTGTAAACCGTTAAAACGAATTCCACTTCCGCCGGTGTGGTCGTTGGTGTAGTCGGGATTGAAATATTCCCGCCAATCGGTAAACCCAACGCAACCAAAAATAATTTACAAAAATTACAAAAATAATTCGTTTATCCTACTTAAAATCGTATTTTTGCGACATAAAACCATCTCATAGACATAAGAAATCGACATGAAGTTACTTATTAGACCTCGTCTTTTTATTCTGTTTTTTTTCGTTCTTTCGTTACAAGCATCGATATTGTATGCGCAAAAGCCTTTTACTGTCGTGTTAGATGCCGGACATGGCGGACATGATTCAGGAGCCGTCGGAAAATTTTCCAAAGAAAAGAATATTAATTTGGCTGTCGTATTGGAATTGGGTAAACTTATTGAAGGCATGTCTCCGAATGTTAAGGTTATTTATACGCGCAAAACCGACGTTTTCATCCCACTCCAGCGTAGAGCGGACATTGCGAATGAAAACCACGCCGATATTTTTCTAAGCATACATACCAACGCAACCAGAAGTACGTCAATTCATGGCACAGAAACATTTTTACTTGGATTAACCAAATCAAAATCTAATCTGGAAGTGGCGATGAAAGAAAATGCCGTAATGACCCTCGAAGATGACTACAAAACGAAATATCAAGGATTTGATCCAAATTCTATCGATTCGTATATCATGTTCGATTACATGCAGGACAGATATTTAGATAAAAGTCTGCAACTCGCTACAATGATTGAAAGTCAATTTAAAAAGTCCGATAGATATAGCAGAGGAGTAAAACAGGCAGGCTTCTGGGTCTTACACAAATCCGCATGTCCCAGCGCACTGGTAGAATTGGGATTTATTTCAAACCCGGCGGAAGAAAAATACCTGAATAGTGAGTCCGGAAAAAGTCGGCTGTCGAAGGCTATTTTCAATGCCGTCGAAGTATATAAGAAAGAACATGACCGAAAATCCGAAGTAAATACAGATGAACTTGAAAGTAAAACCGATAGCAAAGTAAATATCGTTCAAGATCAACAAAATGCTCCCAATGAAATTATTTTTAAAATACAACTTTTCGCACTAAAGAAAAAACTTCCGTTAAACGACAAAGCTTTCAAAGGCTTAAAAGATGTTACTTTCTACCGAGAAGGAAGTTTTTACAAATACACGTACGGCGAAACTCCATCTTTTAACTCCATCGAATCTACACGAAAAACGATAGAAAATAAGTTTCCGGAAGCCTATGTCATCGCTTTCAGGGGAGATAAAAAAATTCCAATCGACAAAGCGAAGTAGCATCAAATAAACGCTTGATTTGTTTGAATTTACTTATTTTTTTTGTTATTCTCTTTTTCGAGTCTATAAGTCCAATGGTATTTTTATCGAGTAAATCTGAATATTGTATTTAGAATGGTTAAAAATAGCAAACTTCTTGAATTTTTTTTTTATTATACCTGAAACATCTGGCAAACAGACAAGTTAATTAAATTCATCCGAAAATTCGCTTATTCTGTGTTAAATTCTTAATCCATTCATTGTCAAATTAGTTTGTTAGCACAAGTTTCAAAATTATTTCATTTTCAACAGTTTAGTGTTATTATTTCATTATCAATTATTTATATATTATTTTTTACATCAAAAAAATCCTGATTTTTTTATTTGAGAAAAAAAATCGAATTTTGTAGAACAGAAAAAAGCCTGAAGAATCGGCAACAATAAAATCGAAAAATAGTATGTTTTAACTCGACATTTACCGTCGAGTTTTTTATCCAAAGAAATATTTTTGTTGAAATGAGTAGTTACGAACAGTTGTGGAATAGTTGCTTGGGTATTATTCAGGACAATATTAACGAAGCGTCCTTTAATACGTGGTTTGCTCCTATTGTCCCGATCAAATTTGAGAATAAAATTTTTGTACTTCAAGTTCCCAGTCAGTTTTTTGTCGAATATATTGAAGAGAAGTACATTGATCTTCTTCGCATGACGCTTACACGAGTAGCCGGCAATGGAACGAAACTTGAATACCGTGTTTTGATTGATCAAAATACGGGAAAGGGAACACAAATACCCAGTACTGCCGAACAAAATTCCCGAAAGTATAATAACAACAATTCGACAAGACCGAACGGCTTTGTTTCGCCCTATCAGAAGATTCAGCTACCCGAAATAGACCCGCAACTCAATCCGTCTTACAGCTTTAACAGCCTAATAGAGGGAAAAAGCAACAAGCTGGCTCGTACAGCAGGAATAAGCATTGCGAATGATCCCGGAAAAACGATTTTCAACCCACTATTCGTATATGGTAAATCAGGTGTCGGGAAAACACATTTGGCAAATGCCATCGGTTTGATGTGTAAACAGATTCATCCCGAAAAGCGCGTCCTTTATCTCTCGGCAAATACTTTTCAGATTCAATATACCGACGCGGTAAGAAACAACTCACAAAACGATTTTCTTAATTTCTACCAGACAATCGATGTGCTATTGATTGACGACATACAGGAAATATCCGGAAAGTCCGCAACGCAAAACACTTTCTTTCATATCTTTAACCACCTGCACCAAACCGGCAAGCAGTTGGTACTTACGTCCGATCGCTCTCCATTGGAAATGGTCGGAATGGAACAACGCTTGCTTACCCGTTTCAAATGGGGTCTTTCAGCTGAGATTGAGAAACCCGATTTCGAATTAAGAAAATCCATACTGAAAAATAAAATTTACAGAGACGGACTTGAAATTCCCGAGAATGTAGTGGACTACATCGCAGAGAATGTAGTTGACAATGTACGCGACTTGGAGGGTGTGCTGATTTCTATACTGGCACATTCCACGTTAGCAAACATTCCTATTGATATTGATCTGACAGAAAAAATTATCAGCCGCATTGTAACTATTACACCTAAAACCCTGACAATAGAGCATATCCGAGATACGGTTTGTGATTATTACAAACTCTCCGTAGAAGCTATTTCGACCAAATCACGTAAACTCGAAGTCGTACAAGCCCGTCAGATTGCGATGTATTTTTCCAAATTATTGACTAAAAGTTCCTTATCCACCATCGGGCTTCATATTGGCAAACGCGATCACGCTACGGTGCTTCATGCCTGCAAAAAGGTTGAGGATTTAATTGATACCGATAAGAATTTCAGAAAAGATGTTGAAAAGATTGAAGAGCGTCTGAAAGGTTAAGTTCTCAATTCTTTTTCAGTTCTTATCGAATTTGACAATCGCCATTACTTCATCTGAAATAGTGGCAGTTTTTTTCGATATCCATTCTTTTTTCAACAATCGTTTACCTATCTTGCTATTCCAACATATATTAGAAAAAACTCCCTTTTTCTATTTTCGAGATGACGTCATATTTTCAATCTTTTCTTGTCAAAAAGCGTATTAATTTCAAAAAAAAAATTGTAATTTTACATCGTAAAACAAAAAGAAAAAACAATATGATTTTCAAATTTACGATACTCTCCGATGAAGTTGATGATTTCGTTAGAACAATTGAAATTGACTCGGAAGCCACTTTTCTGGACTTGCATAAAGCCATTTTAAATGCCGTTAAATACGAAGACAATCAAATAACTTCTTTTTTCATCTGTACGGACGATTGGGAGAAAAAACAAGAAATCACGCTTGTGGAAATGGAATCAAGTTCGGAGTACGACAATTTGGTAATGGAAAAGATGCCATTGGATGAGCTTTTGGATGACGAGAAACAAAAATTGTTATATGTTTTTGATCTGATTTCCGATCGCGCCTTTTTCATGGAACTTTCTGATGTTATTCCGGGAAAGAGCTTAGATGAAGCCGTCTGTACCTCTTCTATAGGCAAAGCACCCACTCAAATTGCTTTAGATTTGGACGTGATGCCTGTAGCGACAAAAAAAATCTCAACTTCCTCCGAAGAAAATTTCTATGGCGATGAAGAATACGATGCTGACGAATTAGATCAAGAAGGATTCGGTGATTTGAATTTTGACGAAGGAAACTTATTTGAAAATCCCAACGCTTAAATCATTAACCCCATATTGAGAACAGAAAATATTTCGGATGAAGTATTTTCTGTTTTTTGTTGAATCCCTTACAGACAAAATCCGGTATCGGTCGGTTTGCAATAGATAGATGTAATGCAAAAAAAAGCAAAGTTTGTCGTATAAACGATACAATATCTCAAAAAAACTCATAAACTAAAATTTTTCAACCTTAACGAATTTACAATTCTCTATATTTCTTTTTCATCTCTTAAGAATCAGAATTTGTACCTTTGTGAATCCAAAAAAAAGAATCGATGAAACAGCCTTCCGGAATAACTTTGCTGCACGAGAGAATATTTAAAGGCGTGTATCATCTGATTTTAAATGTAAAAACAGCAAATTTAAACAGATGAAAAATTTAGATTACGGAATTATCGGGAATTGTCGAACTGCGGCACTTGTGTCGAAAGAAGGAAGTATTGATTGGTTCTGTCTGCCCGATTTTGATTCGCCTTCCGTTTTTGCCAAACTACTTGATGAGAAAATAGGCGGAAGTTTCAGTTTCAATGTATTGGATGACTACGCGATTTCACAAAAATATTTAGGACATACCAACATTCTTTCCACTCGCTATGAATCTGCTGACAACGTATTTGTAGTCTATGATTATATGCCCCGTTATCAGACTGACGAAAACAAGTATTATATGCCCCCCGAAATCCATCGATACATCCGCATATTGAAAGGAAAACCAAAGGTAAGTGTGCTATATGACCCAAAAATAAACTATGCTCGTGAAGAGGTGGTGCATGAAAAGATTTCCAACTACATACGGACAAACTCGCGGAGTAACGCTGAAGATAAAATCTATTTATACACCGATGCCGATTTTGACCAAGTACTTAGCGGAGAAGAGTTTGTATTGAACGATCATCAGTTCTTTCTTTTGTCTTACAACCAAAAAGTAGTCAGCGTGGACATTAATCGGATTTTACTGGACTACGAGCGTACTAAAGTATATTGGCTCAATTGGATAAACCGTTCGCGCGAGTATTATCAATACAACGATTTGATAAAACGCAGTATGCTCGTACTGAAGTTGTTGTCTTATCAAAATTCGGGAGCTATGCTGGCGGCTTTAACCACCAGTTTGCCGGAAAGCATCGGAGAAACGCGTAATTGGGATTATCGGTTCTGCTGGCTTCGTGACGCGTCCATGTCTATTGACACTTTGCTGTTCATGAAGCAAAAGAGCGCTGCCGAACGTTTCATCGGTTTTGTGAAACGTATCTTGAAATCCCGTCACGACACCATTCAGATTATGTATGGCATACGCGGCGAGCGCGAACTTACCGAAGAAGTATTGCCCCATCTTGCCGGATATGAAAATTCAAGTCCCGTTCGCGTCGGTAATGCCGCTTATTATCAAGTTCAAAACGATTCTTTAGGTTATTTGTTGGATGTCATTTACAAATATTACCTGTACTTTCCGGGAACGCTGGATGAAGTGGAAGAGATATGGGAAATTATTAAGAATTTAGTGCGGATGGTTTTGGCAACGTGGCGAAAACCCGATCAGAGTATTTGGGAATTTCGTACCAAAGAGCTGCATTTCGTATTTTCTAAGGTAATGAGCTGGGTAGCAATAGACCGAGCTTCGTTAATCGCAGAACTTTTACACAAAGATACCTATGCCGAACGGTGGAGACACGAAGCCGACAGTATCAAAGCAGAAGTACACGAAAAAGGATGGAATGACGAGCTGCAATGTTTCACGCAGGCGTATGAAAATGAAGATTATGATTCATCGTTGTTGCTGATGCAAGGTTACGGGTTCATAGAAGCGGATGATGAACGCTATGTCAAGACAGTACGCGCTATAAAGGACAATTTGTTTCACGAAGGGTTGATGTATCGCTACAAAGCGGAAGATGATTTTGGCGCTCCGACATCATCCTTTACGATTTGTACGTTTTGGCTTATCGAAGCCTTGTATATGATAGGAGAGCGAGATGATGCACGCGAAATCTTCGAATCGATGATAACGTATGCCAACCACGTCGGATTGTATAGCGAAGACCTTGATTTTCAGACGAAGAGACAGCTTGGTAATTTCCCGCAAGCCTATTCGCATTTGGCTTTTATCAATACGGCAGCCTTATTTTCGGAAGAAAAACAGTTGTCGCGATTTATTCGTCCTTAGATTTTGATGTCAAATCGGGAACAGATTGTTAGGTCAAAATACTAAGAAATCAAATTCCTGAAAAAAGGAATGACCGAAGATTGCAGCGGAATACGGTATTTCGCGACAGGCGAAAAATTACCTACTTTTATACTGATACCGTCCGGCGGTAATGCCCGAAACATGTCTTCATCAGTCGTATCGTCTCCGATGGCTAAAACAAAATCATACGATTTTTGTTCCAAACGGCGGATTACTTCGCTCCCTTTGTTGAAGTCGAGCGGTTTTATTTCCACCACTTTGTTGCCCGGTACTATTTGTAAATTCTGTCGGGAACAAGGTCCGATTAGCGCGTTTATCAGCTGTTTTTCACGTAGTTCTGCGAGCCATACGTCCACATTGCGGTAGTGCCATACCAAAGCCGCGTTTTTTTGTTCCATGTGTGAGCCCGGTGTTTTTTCTATCGTATGCTGTATAATGTCAATGATTTCGTCATCCCACACTACTTTTTCGATAAGGTTCTCGTGCCATTTACCTTTCTCCTTGTAGAATGCGCCGTGTTCGGCTGCAAAGTCAAGCGGCATAGCACCAAGCCATTCTTCGAGTATTTCGTGATTTCTTCCGCTGTTGATTACTACTTTATTCCGCTTGTCGGCAGTCAGTTCGTTCAGTAATTCCAGCAATTCCGGCGAAGGAAGTGCGTCTTTCGGATTTTTCACGAAAGGTGCGAGTGTACCGTCATAATCAAGCATGAACAACCGTTCTTTCGCGTTTTCATACGAATTTTTAATCTGTGTCAGCTGTCTTTTTCCTACTATTTTTTGTAGAATTTCCTTATTTTGGTCTTTTATCAATTGGAGTTCCGTAACAAAATCGTTAGCCCATTTTTTTACCGTTTGGGTAGAAATGTGTCGCTGCATTTTGTCCAATCGTTCCTGTTGCTCGTTTTCCGACATATTCAACGCTTCCAAAATCGCATGCTCGATTTCGACCGTATCGTTGGGATTAATGGTAATCGCTTCTTGGAGCTCAATAGCTGCGCCTGCCATTTCGCTGAGAATCAGCACACCGGGTTTGTCCCGTTTGCAGGCAAGATATTCTTTGGCTACTAAGTTCATACCATCGCGTAGTGGCGTAACCAAAGCCACATCCGCGATTTGATACATGGCGATCAGCTCTTCGTAGCTAAAACTTTGATAGAAATAATAGATAGGAACCCAGCCGAGATTGGAATATTTACCGTTGATTTGTCCGATTATTTGGTCAATCTGCATCTTCAATTCGGCGTAAAATCCTACTGTATCTCTCGACGGTACCACAATCATAGCCAGTGAAACTCTATCGTGATATTCCGGATTATTCTCAAGAAATCGTGCGAAGCCATTCAGACGGTGTAAAATACCTTTGCTGTAATCAAGTCGGTCAACCGAGAGTATAATTTTCTGCTCACCCAAACTTTGTTTTAACAATGCCGTCTTTTCTTGCACCGCGGGTAGTGTTGGGGCTTCGTGATACTGCTCGTAATTGATTCCCATCGGGAACGCGTCCACGTGAACAATCCTATCGCGCAACTGAATTTCATCCAGATTGCAGTTCAAATCGAGTACCCGATAGATGGCACTGATAAAGTGACGCATATAGTCGTGCGTATGGAAGCCGATAAGGTCGGCACCGAGTAGCCCTTCCAATACTTCTTCCCGTTCGGGTAAAACTCTGAAAAGTTCATAAGACGGGAACGGAATGTGGTGGAAATACCCGATGTTGGTTTTCGGTTTATTGTCGCGTATCATCTTGGGCAAAAGCATCAGTTGATAGTCTTGTATCCAAAT
>JBKEBE010000158.1:0-3868 GCA_047973025.1 Paludibacteraceae bacterium | reverse complement strand
GGGAAAGTACAATTTATGATCTATTGCGATACAATGAACTCGGATAAGTTCATCGAATTCTTAGAGCAGTTGATTCAATCAAGCCACAAGAAAATATACGTCATATTGGACAATTTAAGAGTTCATCACAGCAAGCCTGTAAAAGAATGGGCGGAAAAGAACAAGAAGAAAATCGCCTTGTTTTTTCTACCATCGTATTCGCCGGAACTGAATCCCGATGAATACCTCAACTGAGATCTAAAGCAAGGCATATCTATGAAGAAGTCGCCAAAAACAAAAGAAAAATTACAAAGCAACGTGAAAGAGCATATGCAAATGTTGGTGGAATCTCCCGAAAGAGTGAAGAAATATTTTAAACACAAGTCCATTGAATATGTTGCCTAAATTTCCGTTATATAGACGTCGGGTTAATAATTTGGCTATCGGAGGTAATTGGGGAGGCATGTTCGGTATTGACGAACAGCTATTTCCACACAAGTTCTTAATCGATTACGTTCGGGTTTATCAAAAATAGTAAAAACCGGAGGAGAATGGAGCAGGAAAACCAACCTGTTCATCTTAAATACCTACGCTGAATAAATCCACTTTCATACTTCCGAAAAATACATTTTTGCAATTACATATCGGTAAAACGATACGTTTGTGTCAACTTCAATCCAACATCTTTGACGCCGAACTTGAACGGCTCAAAAAGAGATTGTTAACATTGAATGATGATTGAATTAACGACATTGTGAAACTCGACAGGTAGGCACATATTCTACATCGTCCGCCATCGCATCTATTCGATTTTCGCGAATGCGGTAGATTTGTTTGGCGGAGCTCTCAGCCATTTTCGCAGCTGACCCCGCGCGCATATATGCTTCATGCAAAGACAGCATTTTCCACGCTTTTTTATTGCTGATGGTTTTTAATCTCGTTTCAACCCGATTCTTACCTTTACCGGTGGCACATTGATCCCACACAGCATGCTCTGTTCGTTTACGGTAATGAGCGAAAACCAACGATTTTTACTTGCCCGTGTATAAAATCTCGACTTTTTTATTTAAGTTTGTACAAACTAAAGAGACTAAAACCATGAAACATTTTCCACCTTCCGAACTTATTGTAAACAACGATGGAAGCATTTTCCATCTGCATTTGAAACCCGAACATTTAGCAGATAACGTGCTATTAGTCGGAGACCCCGGGCGGGTTGCTTTAGTCGCGTCCTATTTCGATTCTCAAGAATACAACATCGCGAACAGGGAGTTTCACACCATTACCGGTTATTATCACGGAAAAAGAATAAGCGTTATCTCAACCGGAATTGGAACCGACAATATTGATATTGTTGTCAACGAGTTGGACGCGTTAGCCAACATCGATTTGAACACCCGTACCGAAAAATCCGATTTTAGACAGCTAAACATTATCCGTATCGGTACATCCGGAGGCATGCAGCCTGATATTCCGTTGGGAAGTTTTCTCATATCCGAAAAATCAATCGGTTTTGACGGAGTCCTAAATTTTTACGCCAATCGAAATTCGATTTGCGATTTAGCATTTGAAGAAACCCTAAAAAAACAGCTCGATTGGAACCCGCAATTTTGCTCGCCATACGTTGTGGACGCAGATACCGAATTGGTACGACGCATCGGTAAAGATGACATGCTGCGTGGTGTAACCATTTCAGCAAACGGATTCTATGGACCACAAGGACGCGTACTGCGTATTGATTTAGCCGACATGCACTTGAATGATAAGATTGAACATTTCAGGTTTGGCGATTATAAAATTACCAATTACGAAATGGAAGGATCGGCTATCGCGGGTCTGTCAAAACTAATGGGACACAAAGCAATGACGGTATGTTGCATTATTGCCAATCGACGTGTAGAAGCGGCGAATACCGACTATCAGCCTTATATCGAGCAGTTGATTCAAACCGTATTAGACCGTATTTAGCCGATACAAAAATCTACACGAAGCATGATAACGGACAAAACATCTTATCACTATTACCTGAAGCGTGATTTGGAAGCTTATGGTTTGCAAACGTTTTCAGTCTATAATTATTTCAGAATGGATTGTCTTCGGTATCAGCGCAGGTTGCGAAAAATTGAGTATTTGTATAATGTATTGCGCGGTAATTTCCTGTGCGACGTCTTTCGCTTTTATTTAGAATACGCGAATCATCGATTGGCTACTCGATTGGGGTTGACCGTTCCCAAAAATGTATTCGGCGCAGGATTGTGTATTGTTCATCCCGGAACGCTTGTCGTAAGTCCATTGGCTAAAGTAGGTGAAAACTGCAGAGTGCATCCTTCTTCTTGCATTGGAGAATACAATGGAGCACCCGTGTTGGGAGATAACGTGTACATTGCTCCCGGAGCTAAGTTATTCGGAGATATTTGCATTGGAAATAACGTTGCCATCGGAGCGAATGCCGTTGTAAATCGTAGTTTTCCGGACAATGTAACCATCGGAGGAATTCCTGCTCGCGTTCTTTCTCAAAAATCAACCATTGACGCAAAATTATTTCCAAAGAATTTCCTAAAAGAGATAAAATGAACAAATCGACAATTTCAGCTATTTCTACAGCTCCCGGAATAGGCGGTGTGGCAATGATACGAATCTCCGGAAGGGAAGCTGTCGCAAACAGCAACGCTATTTTTCGACCTATAAATCAAAATTTTAACTTAAATCAGGCGCAACCCTATAAAGCAAATTATGGAAATATAATAGACCCGGAAGGAGAAATTATCGATGACGTATTACTGACAGTCTTTCGGGCACCCCACTCTTTTACCGGCGAAGACGTAGTCGAAATCTCGTGTCACGGTTCACTGTATGTCCAGCAGCGGATTCTGGATTTATTGATGCAAAATGGGTGTACATTAGCCAAGCCGGGCGAATTTACCATGCGGGCTTTTCAGAACGGAAAAATGGATTTATCGCAAGCCGAAGCCGTAGCCGATCTGATAGCTTCATCTTCTTTGGCTGAACACCGTATGGCAGTGAACCAGATGCGTGGCGGTTTCTCCGGCGAATTGAACGCGTTAAGACACCGACTTCTTGATTTTGTTTCCTTGATTGAGCTGGAATTGGATTTTACGGAAGAAGACGTCGAATTCGCGGATCGATCGGCTTTAAGAACTTTGGCTGTTGAAATAGAAGAAACAATATCGAAGTTGGCTTCTTCTTTCCGTATCGGCAACGTGTTGAAAAATGGCATCCCCGTAGCTTTAGTCGGGGAAACGAACGTAGGTAAATCAACCCTGCTCAATTTGCTGTTGAATGAAGAAAAAGCGATTGTTTCGGACGTTCACGGCACTACGCGAGACGCTATCGAAGACACGGTAGATGTAAACGGAATCAAGTTTCGGTTTATAGACACAGCCGGGATTCGCGAAACTGCCGACTTGGTTGAAAACATGGGGATAGAGCGTACATACCACAAAATAGAACAATCCGACATCGTACTATGGTTGGTAGATTGTACACAGGTAAGCGAACACATCGAGTGGCTGACCGAAAAAATTGCGAAACGCGCGCAAGGCAAAAAAATCATACTCGTTTTTAACAAAATAGATAAATTGGCAGATGACGAAAAAGACGTGATAGCCGAATTATTCGAACGTTTTGACGGAGAAAGAATTTACATTTCTGCCAAAAATAAAATCAATACCGACAAACTCAAAAAAGCACTCGTCAATGCTTCGCAAATAAATGCGATAACGTCAAATGACGTTATCGTAAGCAACATCCGTCATTACGAAGCGTTGCGTCATGCAGACAACGCGATCCAACGGGTTATCCAAGGAATTAATGCCGGAATTTCCGGCGATTTTATAAGCCAAGATATCAGAGAGTGTATGTTCCACAT